>DAIPJJ010000197.1:0-7906 GCA_036770325.1 Terriglobales bacterium | reverse complement strand
ACTCCTTCAGCAACTGCCTGGCAATCACCATTCTCTGTATCTCGCTGGTGCCTTCGCCGATGGTGCACAGCTTCACGTCGCGGTAGAACTTTTCAGCAGGATAGTCTTTGATGAAGCCGTAGCCGCCGTGAATTTGCACGCCTTCATTGGCGCACTTCACAGCAACTTCGCTGGCGAAAAGTTTCGCCATGGATGATTCCTGCGTGGTCTTGAGGCCGGCATCTTTCATCGATGCGGCGCGGAAGGTCAGCAGACGCGCGGCATCAATTTCGGTGGCCATATCCGCAAGCTTCCACTGGATCGCCTGAAAATCGCTGATGGCCCGGCCAAACTGCTTTCGCTGCTTGGAATAGTGCAGGGCGGCCTCGTAGGCACCCTGCGCCATGCCAAGTGAAAGTGCCGCAATCGAGATGCGCCCACCATCGAGGACGCGCATGGCATCGACGAATCCCTGGCCTTCCATGCCGAGGAGATTCTCCGATGGCAGTACGCAGTCTTCGAAGATCAACTCCGAGGTGTCGCTCGCTCGTAGTCCAAGCTTGTCTTCTTTTTTGCCCGGATGAAATCCTTTTGTATCCTTCTCCACCAGAAAAGCCGAAAGGCTGTGGGTGTGCGCCGCGCGATCTGTCACTGCGATCACCACAAGAACATCGGCATAGTGCCCGTTGGTGATAAAAGTCTTGGTTCCGTTCAGCACCCAGTCTTTACCTTTGCGCGTCGCCACCATGCGCGCGCTGCCCGCGTCAGAGCCAGAGGAGGGCTCGGTCAATCCCCACGCGCCGATGAATTCTCCCGAGGCGAGCTTCGGAAGATATTTCTTTTTCTGCGCGTCATTTCCGGCGAGATAAATATGGTTCGAGCAAAGCGACGTGTGCGCAGCGACAATGATGCCGACGGAGCCATCCACGCGCGAGAGTTCCTCGATCGCGGTCACGTACTCGACGTAGCCCATACCCGCGCCGCCCAGCTCAGGCGGAAAAACCACGCCCATCAGCCCGAGTTTGCCAAGTTCTTTGATTGTGGCGAGCGGGAATTCGCTGGCTTCGTCCCACTTACGGACGTTAGGCGCGATTTCGCGTTCGGCAAATTCGCGCACGCTCTTTTTTAGCTGTAACTGTTCTTCGTTTAATTGGAAGTCCACGCCTGACTCTCGGAGTTATTCGGGAATTCACCGCCGAGACGCCGAGATCGCCAAGAAAGGAATACGAGAGTTGCTCGGCGTGCTTTGCGCTCTTTGCGGCTAAGAGCTCTTCGTCTTATGCATGATCATTACATCATAGCGAGCGAGCGAAATAGAAACGTCCATGCCGACCGGTTGGTTACGCCGGGGTGGAAGGATTTTTGCCGAAGAGCTTCTTTGCCATCCAGACTGGCGCGACAAAAACGTGCACGGGGTTCGTCAGAAACGCGGGCTTGTTTCCCTCGATGAGATGGCCGAGCCATGCCAGAGCAAATGCCGTCGGAATGAGAAGCAGCGCGATGATCCAATGAAACCAGACGATGATGATTGAAGAAAATCCAACCGGTATAGCGATCAGGTGCAGAGCGCGATTGACTGGATGGTTGTGAGCGCCGTCGTAATGCGAGTAGAGACCCATACACACCCCGCTTTCGGGAAAGGATTATAGAGCATCGGATTGATCGGGTGATCGGATGATCGGGTGATCGGATCATTGCCTTAGAGCTTCACTTCGGTAGCCAGAAAACGTTGAAAGACTTCATTGGAGAGCAGCCTGCCTTTGCAATTTAGGCGAATTGTGCTGCCGGTCTTCTCGACCAGCCCGAGTTCTGAAAGCTCCGTGAGTACCTCGCTGTATTCATCGACAGCCGATTTGCCGCTTTCTGCGGCGATGGTTTTGAGATCAACTCCCCGATTCAGCCGAAGTCCGAGAAAAAAAGTTTCTTCGAGAGCAGATTCCGGCGTAATTGTTGTGCACTCTTTCGCACCGCCTGACAAATACTTTTCGAGCGAGTCAGGGTTTGCAAAGCGGACAGCACAGCCTGAATCGCTCGTATGAAGCATGGAGTGCGCATCAACGCCGAACCCAAGATAAGGCTGCCGGGTCCAATATTTCAGATTGTGCTTCGATTCAAAACCGGGCCGCGCGAAGTTAGAGATTTCGTACTGCTGAATTCCCGCCGCATTAAGTCGCTCGCACCCAATTTCGTAGAGCTCGGCCGTGAGATCTTCGTCTGGCACGAAGTGCGCGTGGTACCTCTGGCCGCCAGCGATCAGCTCGCGTCCGAGACGTGAGTCTTCGTCCACTTCGAGCATATAAACGCTGGCATGAGGGGAATTCAGGTCTGTCAGTTGTTCCAATGATTCTGCCCAGCTCTCTTGCGTTTGGTGCGGAAGCCCGGCAATGAGATCGACATTTATGTCTGAAATTCCTGCCGCGCGCAATCGCCCGACTTCTTCCACTACCGTTGCGCGTCTGTGCAAACGTCCGACCGAAGCAGCTTCCTGATCGACGAAGGACTGCACTCCGAGGCTGACGCGATTCACGCCGCAACTGATCAAAGCATCGATCATCGCCTGAGAAAGCGTGCCCGGGGCGCATTCCATCGTGACCTCTGCTCCAGGCTGCAACTCGAAATTTTGCCCAATAGTGACAAAGACACGTTTGAGCTGTGCTACATCCAAGAGAGTGGGGGTGCCGCCGCCGAAGTAGATGGAGTCGACTTTGCTATCGAGCGAATTGCCCGTCTGGCGTGCTGTTTCAACGGATTCGTCAATTTCGGCGCACAATCGCGCAATGTACTTTTCGAACACAGCGCGCGAAAAAACATCAGAAGCAAAGTTGCAATAGCTGCATTTCGTGCGGCAGAAGGGCACGGAAATGTACAATCCAAGCGGCATTGGTAAGATTATCTCAGGTTCGAGCTCTTAGGTAGCTAAGAGCTAATGTCTAAAAGCTGACAACTGATTGGGTATGCTTCCCCGCGTCGTCATCACCGGAATGGGCGTAGTCAGCCCGAATGGAATTGGCAAGGAAGCTTTTTGCCGCGCGGTGCTCGCCGGAAAATCCGGCGTGAAGCGCATTACGCGTTTCGATTCTTCTCACCTTCTGGTCCACATCGGCGGAGAAATTGCCGAGTTCGACGAACTTGCCTGGGTGGAGGCGCGTGAGCGGAAGCACGTTTCGCGTGTGGTTCCTCTTTGTCTTGCGGCGACAACGGAAGCAGTGAACGACTCCGGTCTCGACCTGACCGCAATGTCCATCGACGAGAAGCGAGGGATCGGAATTGTCCTCGGCACCGGCGGAGGCGCGCAGGAATTTTCCGAGCAGATGTACCGTTTGTGGCATAGCGGCAAGGAAAAGCAGGTGAGCCTGTTCTGCATTCCCAGCGGAACCATGGGAACAATTCCGAGCGAGATCAGCATGCGCTTCGGTTTCCGCGGATGCAGCCACGTGGTGACTGCGGGTTGCACCTCTTCGACCGATGCGCTTGGTTACGCCTATCAACACATTCAGGCGGGCGTGCAGCCAATGTTCGTCGCGGGCGGCGTGGATTCACCGATCACGGAAGGAATTGTGAAGGGCTACACCATGATTCGCGCGCTGACGCAATCGTGGAACAACGAGCCGGAGCGGGCGTCAAGGCCCTTCTCGGCAGATCGTGACGGGTTTGTGCTGGCTGAAGGCTCATGGATGTTCGTGCTCGAAGAATATGAGCATGCGAAGGCACGCGGTGCACGGATCTACGCAGAGATCACTGGCTATGGCGCCACATGCGAGGCATTTCATCGTGTACGCATGAGTGATTCGCCGGAGGAGCCCGCGCGGGCGATCTCGCTTGCACTTGAAGAATCGCAGCTAGAGCCGACGGACATTCACTATGTGAGCCTGCACGGAACATCGACTGAGATGAATGACCGGGTTGAGACACGTGCTCTCAAGCTGGCCCTCGGAGATCACGCGTACAAGATTCCAATGTCAGGACTGAAGTCGCAGATCGGGCATGCACAAGGCGCATGTGGCGCAGCCAGTGTTGCGGCCACACTGGTCGCCATGGAGCATGGTCAAGTCCCTCCGACCATCAACCTCGATCAGCCTGACGCGAACTGCGACCTTGACTATGTTCCGGACGTTGGCCGCAAAGCCAAGATCGAGCATGCGATCTGCAATTGCGTGGGATTCGGGTCAAAGAACTCGGCGCTGGTGTTGAGAAAAATCGCTTAAAATTCTGCTGAGTCTATCCGAAATCTGTGGCCCTCTCGCGACTCCTTGCCGCAACCTTCGTAATTCTGACGGCAGCATTCGCCGGCGCGCAAACAGCTTCTGATCTCGCGCCCTATCTGCTTCGGCTTGAACATGGGAATGCGTACTCCAGCTCGTGCGTGTTGCTGAAAAAATCTGGCGCATATCACCTCGAACTCGAAGATGTTGATAACACCAGGGTATTTGAAGGCTCACTGAAACCAGACGAGCTTCAACAACTTCAGAACAGATTGCGAGTCTTTTTGAACGCGGTTTCGCAGCGGCGAATCGAAGAACCAATAATCGCTCATCACGAACTGTTGAAGCTCGACTCCCACCGCAACGGGCGCTGGTCTGAAGTGCGGTTTCTGAGCGTTGAGAGCCGGGAACCTTATCGGCAATCCCTTCAGCCCATCATTCGCTGGCTGAATGATCTGCATAAGCGGCCTCACAAGGAGCTCACGGAGGATGCCGGAAAGAATAATTGCCTTGTGCCGACGAAGATCGTGCTGAAGAAGCGCAGTGACGAAGGGACGGTCGTAGTCGCTGATCCAAATCCGCTTACATCGCCTTCGCCAGCGCCGCCTACGGAACAACCTGCAAAGCCTGAGCCTCTGGCCGCCGTGTTGCGGGTTTTGCAGATGAGCATGAAATCGGGCGTTGCCGAACAGCGTTGCACACTCGTCGTTGAGAATGGTGCTTATCGCACAGAACGGCGCAGGCAGAAAACGAACAGCAACAGAGTAGAGACGAAAATCGATGGGGGCATGTTGACAGATTCCGAACTTGCCGAGTTGCAGCAGATTCTAGACGCTCCAGCTCTGGCTGACGTTCGTCACCGAAAGACTTCGCGCCTGGTGCTGCCGATGTCGGGCGAAATGCTCGAACTCGAAATTGGCCGGTCGTCCGGTACGCAGGAGATCGTGCTCTCAAGCACTTTCAATCGGCGGGGCATTCCTTTCTTCTACTCCGGCGATGGAGATATTGCTCGAGCCCAGCCGCTGCTGAAGTTTCTTGCCGAGCACGTGCAGAACGACGGCTTGGGAGGGCTGGATCCGCAGTTGCGGAATGAGTGCACGGAGGCACCGTAAAGACAGCCTTATATGCGGATCAATGCAGGGTGGGTCTCATCCGTACCGACTCGGTTACTTCGCGAGCGCATCCCTCAAGCTTTGTGTGGGAATGTCGACGTTAAAATATGCAGTCACTTCGCGGCCGTTATTGTCCATATCCTTGCAAACCATAACGTCATAGGTATGTCCGTTTTTTTGACTCATGGTTTGCTTTGTCACCTGCATGTTGCTAAACCGAAGGAAGGTGTATTCCTCATGGACATTTATGACAACGAAAGCATCCTCTTCTGAGCGCCCGTGCTTGTTCTGCTGAATTGAATCTAATAGGCCGCGTATCACTGCTTTGTGGAATTCCGCTTTTTCTTTGTTTCCTGTCTTCGAGTTCGCGATGAAAGCGATGTAGTGCAGCTCGGCATCCACAGAGACCTTTTCCAGAACCTGGTTAACCTTCTTCAATGCTTCATCAAATTTCTTATCATTCAGGAGGGAGAACAGTAGCTTAATGTCGTCCGCGTCAGCTTCACACTCGTACTTACTTGCGGCGCAGTTCAGCCGCAATTCCTTAAAATCAACTTTCACATCTCCTGATCTTAGTTGCTGCAGTGCCTTTTCATAACTAGCCGTTGCCGCTGGGTTGTCTTTCCCATAAGCAAAAACGGCACACAACAGCAGTATCGTCCACGGTCGTATTCTCTCCACACCTGCCCCTTTCGCAAACGCCCTACGCTTAAGGTCATAACTCTACGCCTACTTCGAGAGAGCCCCAATTTGTATGAGAACTAAGCTATCCGTCCAACCAAGTCGTAATCGTGGGTCTCGGTGATTTCGCAGCGGTAGAACTCGCCGGGGGTGGGCGTCAGGCCTTCAGGTACATCGGCGATGTAGAGCTTGCCATCGATTTCGGGGGCGTGCATTGTTGAGCGAGCCTCGAGGAGCAGATCGCTTTCTTCGGACGGGCCTTCAAGTAGAACTTCAATCCGCTGACCGCGTAGGCTTTTCTTCTTATGCCGGCTGATCTGCTTCTGAATTTGCATCAGATGCTTGCGGCGGCGCTCGATTTCGCGCGGAGAAACTTTGTCGTCGAGAGCATAGGCAGTTGCGCCTTCCTGGTCGGAGTAGGCGAATGTACCCATCCAATCGAATTCGCCGGCCTTCACGAATTCGCAAAGCTCTTCAAACTCTTTTTCCGTTTCGCCCGGAAAGCCAACGATGAACGAAGTCCGCAACGTGACATTCGGGATTGTGCTCCGCATCTTCTCAACCGTGCGCAGGAAAATATCCGCGCTGCCGCCGCGCTTCATCCGTTTCAATGTTGCAGCAGACGCGTGTTGCAGCGGAACATCGACGTAGGAGCAGATTTTGTCGTGTCTGGCGATGGTATCGAGTAAGCGGCCGGTGATCTTGTTGGGATACGCGTACAAAAACCGCACCCAGCGCAGGTCTTCAATAGCGGCAAGTTTTTCGAGCAGAAGAGCCAGGCCATCCTTCAGCCCGAAGTCTTCGCCGTAGCACGTCGTGTCTTGGCCGATGAGGGTGATTTCACGCACGCCAGACCGCGCCAGACGCTCGGCTTCAGCGATCACCGATTCAAACCGGCGAGAGCGAAACTTCCCGCGCAACTGCGGAATGATACAGAAGCTGCACGGGTGATCGCAGCCCTCGGCGACTTTTATGTACGCGCTGTATTTCGGCGTGGCCAACACGCGCGGCGTAGCTTCGTCGTAAAGATAATTGGGCAAATCGGAAATTGCGCCATCCCAGGTTTCCCGCGAAAAACGTCCGGCCGCAGCACGCGCATCGCCCTCGGCGCGCGAAGTCAAAATGTGAAACGGAGAATCTGGCGGCTGAACTTCGCGTGGCTCAATTCCCGCCGCGCTGAGGATTTTTTCCAGTTCGCCTGTTCCCACGACCGCGTCAACTTCGGGGATGTTCTTGCGAATCTCGTCTCGAAAGCGTTCGACCAAACAGCCGGCGACAACCAACTTGCGGGCCTTGCCTTCCTTATGCCGCGCCATTTCCAGAATCGTATTGACCGACTCCTGCTGAGCACTTTCGATAAAAGAACAGGTATTCACGACAATGACTTCGGCGTCTTCGGCACGCGGCACAAGTTCAGCGCCCGCTTGCGCAAGGATGCCCATCATAACTTCGCTGTCAACGAGGTTTTTCGGGCAGCCCAGGCTTACGAAACCGACTTTTGGAGCGCTCGTCTTGGGCGGTTCGGGCTCACGTACAGATGAAGTTTTCGACGACATGCAATCTCATCATTTTACCAGTCTATGTTGTCGAGGGATGACGCTCCATCGTGTAACTGTCTGAGCCAGGAAAGGCATTTACCACAGAGGACACGGGGTTACACAGAGAACATCCACAGAGGAAGCAACGTGGTCCGTCCTACCTACGCCGGCTTCGCATAATGCCGAATGCCACGACACCCGCTACTATCCCGCCGAGGACCGCTCCGGCTTTCCACATTGACCGCCGTTGCGCATCGAGGCGGGGCTGGATGGAATGCATTTCGGGGTAAATTCCGTCAGGTCCGTGCCGGCCTTTCTTCGTGGCGATTGAAATAACTTCGGCCAAGTGCAGAGCGTGACGGTTCGTCTCCTGCTCGATCTGCTCTTTGCAACT
>DAIPJJ010000196.1:0-7953 GCA_036770325.1 Terriglobales bacterium | reverse complement strand
TGAGGAAAGGAGGTCGCGGAGAATCGCCAGAGCCATTGTCCGGTCGCGGCCGATACGAACCACTGCGCAACTCGCAGCGGTCGTTTCAGCCGCGGCCCGGCCAATGAATCAGGCTGAACGCAGAATTCATCCCGCGACACGAACATTTCAAGCTCTCCGAATCTTCGTAAACCGCGAATTGGACGACCTGCGGCGGCTGCTTGAAGCAGCGCCGCAGTTGCTGAAACCGGGTGGAAGGCTGGTGATGATCAGCTTCCACTCGCTCGAAGACCGCATCGTGAAAGATGCGATGCGCGAAGGCGCAAGGCTGGGCCAGTACAGGTTGCTGACGAAAAAGCCAGTGACGCCCGGTGAAGAAGAGATTGCTTCGAACCCGCGTTCCCGCAGCGCAAAATTGCGGGCC
This sequence comes from Terriglobales bacterium, assembly GCA_036770325.1. Classification (GTDB taxonomy): domain Bacteria; phylum Acidobacteriota; class Terriglobia; order Terriglobales; family Acidobacteriaceae; genus Gp1-AA145. The sequence continues at coordinate 7,550 of DAIPJJ010000196.1, read as the reverse complement.
GCGGAAAGAGTTTAGAAGTAGCCTCTGTGGCGTTGCTCTGTGTACCTCAGTGTTCTCTGTGGTTGGGTTTTCAAAATCTTTATCACAGAGAACACGGAGTTACACAGAGAACGACCACAGAGAGTTAATACAGGACGCGGGCGAAGGCGCCCGCGCCACACAGGAAGTTCTGAGGGTAGGAATACAGCCGCAACGGAGACACCAATGTATACAGGAAGCTTGATTGACGATCTGATCGGAATGGTGGAACGCGCGGAAAACAGCGTCCGCGCGGAGCTGGCGGAGTCGAAGACCGAAAACTGGTGTGCGATTGTCCCAACTGAAATCTTTGCGCTCGAAGCGGCGCCTCAACTTGCAGGAGTCGCATAAATCATGGCCGCCGCCGCGATCACAGCCCCGTCCATTGCCGTTTCCACGCAGGCAAGAGTTGCACCCCGTCGCCGTCCCTGCTGGAACGGCACGCCGGAAATTTATTTCACGAAGTCAATCGACAATTCCCGGCTGGTGAAGGTGGAGGATCCGCGGCGCGCCCGTGAAATGCGGCACTTCGGGATCGCGCTCGCCTGCCTCTTCCTGTTCGTGATGGCCTACGCGTTCCAGCATTTTAAAGCCATTGAGTACGGATACAAGATCGAAGCCATGAAGTCACAACGTGACGGTTTGGTTGAGATGAATCGCACGCTGCGATTGGAAGAAGCTTCATTGCGCGATCCGGAGCGGATTGACAAGATCGCGCGCGAACTTGGACTGCAATCGCCGCAGGCAGGACAAGTTGTGCAGATGAACACAGCGCTGCCTGAGGGCTCAGGTTCAGAAGTTGCGACGCTCATGCCGGTATCGGTGATTTCGTCGCGATAACGACTTCGCACGACGATTCGCAAGCGAACCGCCGTGCTCGCTCGAAATGACAATTTCAATTGTATGTTTTGAGCAAGGCGGCTAACCGGCCGCCATATTTGTCTGAGGAAATTTCGTGGCCTCCACGACTGCCCGCAATACGAATCTTCGCCTGTATCTCCTCGCGGGTGCTTTTGTTCTATGGTGTTGCGCAATCTGCCTGCGGCTCGTCTATCTTCAGGTTTTTTCCTACGGGAAGTTCGAACAACGCGCACAGCACCAGCAGCAGCGCACCGAAGAGGTCTCCGCCCCGCGCGGGATCATCTTTGACCGCAACGGGCAAGAGCTCGCCATGTCCATCAATGTGGATTCGGTGTTCGCCGTGCCCAGCGAAATGCCGAAGCCGGCGAGCACGATTTCGCTGATCGCCCGAATCACAAAACAGGATCCGCGCGAACTGCTGGCCAAGTGCCAAGCGGCGAAGACTTTTTGTTGGCTGGCTCGCAAGCCTGACCCGGAAATTTCTTCGCGCATCCGCGCATTGAACTTGCGTGGAGTTTATTTCCAGAAAGAGGCCAAACGCTATTACCCGAAAGGCGACCTCGCTGCGCAGGTGCTTGGCTACGTCGGAATGGACGATACGGGCCTCAGCGGAATCGAGCGTGAGTTCGAAGACAAGCTTCACGGCCAGCCCGGACAGATACTGATTTCTGTCGACGCCCGCAAGAAGTGGTTCGGTAGCGTCGAGAAGCAGCCCAAGCCAGGCCAGAATGTTGTTCTCACCATCGATGACAAGATTCAGTACATCGCCGAGCGCGAGCTTGCTACCGCCGTGCAGGCAACTCACGCAGTCTCCGGCACCGTTGTGGTGGAGAATCCTCGTACCGGCGAAATTCTCGCGCTGGCAAACGAACCGACGTTCAATCCGAATCTCTCGAAGGAAATCACACCCGAGAAGCTGAAGAACCATGCGGTGAGCGATGTGTACGAGCCGGGATCAACCTTCAAGCTGGTCACGATCTCAGCCGCTGTGGATCTGGGATTAACGCGACCTGATGAACTAATCGACTGCCAAATGGGTTCGATTGTTGTCAATGGGTTGAGGATCCACGATCATAAGCCATTCGGAGTGATACCCGTCTCGAAAGTCTTGGCATTCTCTAGCGACGTGGGCGCAATCAAGATTGCATTGCGGCTCGGTGATGAGCGTTTGTATCGCTACATTCATAATTTCGGATTTGGACAGCAGACCGGAATTGAACTACCCGGCGAGACCCGTGGCCTGGCTAAACCCGTGAGCCGCTGGTCGAAGGTTTCGATCGGGGCGATCTCCATGGGGCAAGAAATCGGGATCACACCTCTGCAACTGGCCGGAATGGTCTCAAGCATTGCGAACGGTGGCGTACTAGTAGAGCCCCGCGTAGTCGCCGGCGAAGTGTCGTCCCAGGGGACTCCAGCAAAAGTGGCGTTTAACCCCGTTGAACATGGGCGCGTACTCTCGACCACAAGCGCCGCCATCATGCGACAAATGATGGAAGGAGTGTTGTGTTGTGGCGGCACAGGCCGCAAGGCCGCTCTCGAGGGTTACAGCGCGGCTGGAAAAACGGGAACCGCGCAAAAATTCGACCCTGTTACCCACAAGTATTCCCATTCAAAGTACGTGGCTTCATTCGCTGGATTTGCTCCAATCAACAATCCGGAAGTCACCGTGGTGGTTGTTATTGATACCCCGTGGGCGCCGACAATCATTCAACGCGAGGGCGGCTGGGTCGCCGCGCCGGTATTTCGTCGTGTGGCGCAGCAGGTACTCGAATACATGCACACGCCGCACGACCTCGAAATACCCACGAATCGTCAGATGCTGCTGGCCCAGAAGAAGACAAGCGACAAGGACCTCGGAGAAGAGTCGCCGGACCATCCCGGCGATGAGATTGAGCTTGCAGAGACAACATCATCCGGACCTCCCGTGCTAACTGACAATACCGGGTCGGGCGTCCTCGCCAGGCAGACGACGACAACGCCAAAAGACGGGCGAGATGCGAATCGCTCGACAAACCAAATCGTGCCGGCCGCGATGCGTGAACCAGCTTCGGCCCCAATCCCGATGCCGGTTGACACAACTCAAACTGCAGCACCTTCGCCTTCCGGGACATTGCCGACCAATGGGACGGTTGTAATGGAGGTCGAACAAGGCGGGATCGTGGTGCCGTCGTTCCTAGGCAAATCGGTTCGGTCGTCGATTGAGCTTGCCGAGTCCAGCGGCCTCGACCTGAACATCGTGGGCAGCGGTCTTGCGCGGGACCAGTCACCTTCACCCGGCGCTCATGTTCCTTCCGGCGCAAAAATCACTGTGCAGTTCGGGCGTTGACATTGGGCGCGGTTACTTCTGGAAGTACAACATGCTCCTAGGCACCGAAAGTAACCTGTTGGTCACCAGCCCAGATAGCTAAACTTGTGTCAGGATCGTTCACTGCCGGGCAAGGCTGGATTTGTCATGAAATTTTCCAAAATGCAGATTGCGATTGCTGCAGGCGCCGGCTTTCTTGTCTTGATCGGATTCTTCGGCTACCTGATGTGGCTGAACAGCCAACCGCCTGTGCTCGCTAAATCGCCCGACGTCGATCCTCTCACTAAGGTGCCTCTTTCGATCAGCCTGAACCCACTTCGTGATCGTGCGTCGGAACGCGCTGCCGCCGAATTTCTTCGCGCTATGCGAGACGGCAAGTGCAAGCAAGAGCTGGTGGACTGGGAAAAAGACTACCGCAAGAAGTACGCTTCCTTTATCTGCGACTCGGAATCGAAGCACCCGCTTGTTTCCTGGAAGGTAGTCGACTGGGAAGACCGCCCGCCGTTGCGGATATTGGAGTACAAAGCGAAACGACGCAACGATGACGGTACCTACGAAGACCTCCTCTCGGTTACCCTTGACAGCCGCAGCGGAGATTGGGCGGTCACGCAGTACGAGTCGCTGTACTAGTAAGTCAAAACACTACATTTCAATAAGGGTGTAAGTTCCCGGCTTAGCCTCGTCGATGGTCTCCCGCACCCTGTCGAGCAACGGCTTGATGAGACTCCAGCGCGCTTGCCCAAGAACAACGATTGCCAGGCGTCGCGCCTGTAGGTTCTGCTGGTGAACGAGATTCTTGTCCGTCGTCACGAACACGTCGAAACCGCTCTCCTCCGCAGCACGCAACAACTCACCATTCAGAAGCGTATTCCATCCAAGTTCATGTGCAGTCTTGACGGTGTGATTCCGAAGAGAATGCCGGATTCCTACCGGAGTTCCTTGATCGAAAAGAACTAGCATTAGCGGACTGCGGCAGGAGTATGAAGACTTTGAGCGGTAAATTCCAAAACAGCTTTGATTTGATCTTTGTTGAGTCCCTGGAACATCTCGACGATCTCGTCAATTGCCAATCCGTCTTCCAGATTTTCGAAGACTGCCGAAACAGGAATGCGTGTTCCACGAAAAACCCAGGCGCCGCCGACCTTACCAGGCACTCTCTCCACTACTTCGCATTGTGACCAGTCAAGCATTTCTTTTAGATTCTAAACCGCAACTCAGCCCTTCACTCTGCCGCGTAGTTCGGAGCTTCACGAGTAATCATCACATCGTGAACGTGACTCTCACGTAGGCCTGCCCCACTGATACGTACAAAGCGTGTCTTCTGGTGCAGCTCGGCGAGGGTCGCGCATCCACAGTAGCCCATACCGGATTTCAGCCCGCCGACCATCTGATACAGGATCATCGAAACCGACCCGCGATATGGCACGCGGCCTTCGATGCCTTCCGGCACAAGTTTCGCCAGGCGGTTGGGATCGGCCCCCATGTTGGGAATGGCCGTTGAAGCCTCGCCGGCAGCGGATTGGAAATATCGCTCGCTTGAGCCTGCGGCCATGGCGCCGATCGATCCCATGCCCCGATACGACTTGAACGTGCGGCCTTGATACAGAATCAGCTCGCCTGGGCTTTCATCTGTACCTGCAAACATTGAGCCGACCATAACGGCGCTCGCGCCAGCAGCAATAGCCTTTGTGATGTCACCGGAGTACTTGATGCCGCCATCGGCAATGATCGGTACGCTGGCATCTTTGGTCGCCCGATAGGCCTCGGCAATTGCAGTGATCTGCGGAACCCCAGCGCCAGTGACCACGCGCGTCGTGCAGATTGAGCCCGGACCGATGCCAACTTTAATTCCGTCGGCTCCGGCTCGCGCCAGCTCGCACGCGCCATCAAATGTGGCGACGTTTCCGGCAATCAGATCCACATCCGGAAACTTGGCCTTCACGTTTTTCACCGCATCCAGCACGCGTGAAGAGTGTCCGTGGGCGCTGTCGATCGCGAGCACATCGACATTCTCCTTGATCAGTTGCTCCGCCCGTTCCATGTAGTCTCCGCTGGCCCCGATCGCTGCTCCCACGCGCAACCGGCCCTGCGAGTCCTTCGCCGCATTGGGATATTTCAGCTTTTTCTGGATGTCTTTGACCGTGATCAGGCCCTTCAGGTTATAGGCGTCATCGACCACCAGCAGCTTCTCGACCCGATGCTTGTGCAGGATTTTCTCTGCGCCTTCGAGCGTCGTTCCCACTGGGACGGTAATCAGGTTTTCCTTCGTCATCACCTTGCTGATTGGAATATCGAAACGAGTCTCAAAACGCAGGTCCCGGTTGGTAAGAATGCCCACCAGCTTCTTGTTCTTGGTGATGGGAACGCCGGAAATCTTGTACTTGCGCATGACTTCAAGCGCGTCAGAGACCTTGTCATCCGGCGACATGGTGACCGGATCGACGATCATTCCGCTCTCAGATCGCTTGACCTTGTCCACCTCTTCAGCCTGCTGCTCGACCGTCAGATTACGATGAATGATTCCCAGACCACCCTGCTGCGCAAGGGCGATCGCCATATGCGACTCGGTAACCGTATCCATGGCGGCGCTGATCACGGGAATATTCAGCCGAATGTTGCGGGTGAGCTGCGTCTGCGTGTTGGCCTCGGTCGGAACTACGTCAGATCGTGCTGGTAGAAGCAGGACATCGTCGAAGGTGAGAGCTTCGGGAACTGGAAAATGAATCATAAATTGTGGGGTGAAGCTTTATTGTAGAGACGCCGGGACGCCGAGGCAAATAAAAGAGCTCGCGTTTATAATTCGCGCCTGATTTAGCCATGACGAACGACCCAGCCCGCTCTTACGACGCGAAGTTCTACCGCGAGACCGCTTCTTTAGGGTCAGCGCGTGAAGTGCTCGCAATTGTGTTCGAAATCCTGAAACCAACAAGCGTCGTCGATATCGGTTGCGGCCCGGGACACTGGCTTGCCGCAGCGAAGGAATTAGGCGCAAGCGAAATTCTTGGTGTTGACGGCGATTGGGTACAGACAACTCAGCTTGCGATTCCGCGGGAAAGTTTCATCACTCGCGATCTCACGCAACCCCTGAAGCTCGACTGGCGGTTCGACGTCGCGCTCTCACTCGAAGTTGCTGAGCACCTCCCCGAAGCAGCCGCAAGCACATTCATCAAAACACTTTGTTATGCTTCCGACGTTGTCGTGTTTTCCGCTGCTATTCCGGGCCAGGGCGGCAGGCATCATGTAAACGAGCAGTGGCCGGAGTACTGGGCGCGCCTGTTTTCCGGGCACGGTTACGACTGCTACGACTATCTTCGGCCGAAAATCTGGAACAATCCGCGGGTCACGTGGTATTACGCGCAGAATTCCCTGATCTTCATAAAACGAGGCCAAAGCCACCGATTTGGCGAACCATCGCTCCCTTTGCCTTTGGTGCATCCTACGCTGTGGTCGGCCCAAGTCGCGCGAATGAGGAGCCCAGGTAAATTGCTCGAAGGTCTGGCGAAGTCAATTCTGCAACGGTAAAGCAACTGAAGCTCCAGATGTGTATTCCATCGGACAAAGTCACTCGCCTTTAGTTACCAAAGTTCCGAAATAAGCCCATCCGATATCCCGAACGCTTTCCGCCGATGTTATGTTTAGCCCGCGGTACACGCAGACTCCTGCGGGGGCGAGCCTATTTACCAGGAGGCGTGAATCGCACGTCCCAGTCAATATGACCGAGCCGCACACCTGCAGCAGGTAGTGCAGGATCAATCCGCTGAAGTTCGCGGACGCGCCTCAACTATGACTATTCGTAAGAGAATTCTCCTGTTTTCTGCACTCGCCCTGGCGGCCTTCCTCGCGGCGGTGTTTCTGGTCTCGCGTTTCGCCCTGCTGGACGGATTTTCACGACTTGAACGGGACAGCGCTCTCGAAAGTGTGCACCATGTGGAGGGTCACTTTGCAGAGGAACAGGGCGAGGTCTCCGTACTTGCGAAGGATTACGCCCGCTGGGACCGTACTTACGAGTTCATGCGGGACCACAATCCGGACTACGTTCGAAAGGAACTGACGAATGACACGTTCCAGACCATTGGGATCGATATCTTCCTCTTGATGGATCCGCAGGGTCGAGTTACGTTGCATAAGGAGACCGGAAGCTGGCCAGTCGATGATGCCAGCGTGGCCGCTATCGCCACTGCATATAACTCCAGCCCGGCTTTTGCTGCAAAATCTTCCCTTACGGGAACACTGGAGTTTAGCGGCCGGCTATTTCTGCTGGCATACGAACCGGTGCTTACCAGCCGGGGCGAGGGAACACCCGCCGGCATCTTGGTAATGGGCCGCGGACTGAGCGAGAAACTGCTGCAGGATTTTTCCCGTTCGC
>DAIPJJ010000195.1:0-8009 GCA_036770325.1 Terriglobales bacterium | reverse complement strand
CTAAGTGCTAAGAGCTAACGGCTGTGCTTTACACTCAATCTTAAATCATGGCATCTAGCGTTTCATCGCCCAGGGTGATACCCGTCTCGACCAGTGGTGTGGCTCTTCTTCATGCTGATTTCCTGTTACTTGGAATCGTGATGACTTTCCTCGGGCCGATGCTGCCCCAGCTTTCGGCCAGGTGGTCGCTCAATGATGCAAGCGCCGGGGGCTTGATATTCGCGCAATTTTTCAGCTCGATGTTCGGCATGCTGCTTTCAGGCACGCTGGTCCAACGGATCGGCTATCGACTGACGTTGATCATCGGTCTGGTGCTCATGGCAGCCGGAATGGTCATGATCGCCTCAGGACCGTGGCTGCTCGGAATAGTAGCGGTGTGTACGCTCGGCGTTGGTTATGGGGTCACTAGTCCGGCGGGAAATTTGCGCACTGCGGAAGTCAATCCCGAGCGCAGCGCGTCGGCCCTGAATGTAATCAATGCCGTGTGGGGTTTGGGCGCAATGAGTTCGCCCTTCCTGATTGCCATCGCACAACGCGTACACCGTCCTGTTCTTTTCCTGTATGGCACCGCTGCAGCTCTGCTCACGCTGCTTCTCATCATGGCCGCGGTCAGGTTTGTTCCGGACACGCGATCTGAAATCTCCCATGACGGGAAAAAGAGCAGCCGACTATGGACAAATCCGATGCTGCCCGTGATTTGTTTGCTGTTCTTCGTTTATGTCGGCACGGAAACATGTTTCGGCCAGTGGGTTGCAACCTATGCCCGACGCATAGAAACCGGAGCGCACTGGCTGGCGACCATCACGCCCTCATTTTTTTGGGGGGCGCTATTAGTGGGTCGGGCACTTGCTCCTTTTGCATTGAAATTTCGCTCCGAACTGACGGTCGCACGGGCTGGCCTGGTCTCGGCGTTGCTTGGTGGAGTCTCGCTGGTTGCGGCGCACGGAATGGCGATGATCGTGGTCGGATCACTGCTTGCCGGACTGGGACTGGCTTCGATTTTCCCCATCAGCGTGTCACTGTTGCCGAACTGGTTCGGTACTTCCGCGCGCCAGGCAAGCAGTCTGGTGTTCGCCAGTGGCAATACAGGCGGTGCAGTCCTGCCGTGGATACTGGGAGCCGTTTCTGCGCACTATTTGAGCCTGCGCCTCGCATTCTGCGTGCCCATGGCCGGGGCCGGCGCTATGCTGATCTTTTACCTGGTCAGCCGGGCTTCGAGCCATACACCGCGTGCGGTGGCTCTGCCGTGACCCCTGGAAGTTGCTAAACTACTGCTAAGCATGCCGCGAACTCTCTTCGAAAAAGTCTGGGACGAGCACGTTATCGCGACTCCGGACGGGCAGTTGCCCTTGCTGTACATCGATTTGCACCTGGTCCACGAGGTCACCTCTCCCCAGGCGTTTGATGGCCTGCGCGCGGCCGGACGAATGGTCCGCGAGACGGCTCGCACAATCGCGACGGTGGATCACAACGTTCCCACCGAACCGCGCGGTACGCCTATTCTTGATCCCATCGCCAAGCGGCAGATCGAAGCCTTGCAACGGAACTGCCGCGAATTCGGAGTGCGTTTATTCGATATCGACTCGCCCGAGCAGGGCATCGTGCATGTGATCGGCCCGGAACTGGGATTCACACAGCCCGGCATGACCATCGTCTGCGGTGACAGCCATACCAGTACGCATGGTGCTTTTGGTGCGCTGGCATTCGGCATTGGGACTTCGGAAGTCGAGCACGTTCTTGCCACACAGTGCCTGCCGCAGCGCAAGCCGAAGACAATGCTGATTGACGTGAAAGGCAAACTTCCCGAGGGAGTAACGGCAAAAGACCTGGTTCTGGCGATCATAGGAAAAATCGGAACCGACGGCGCGACCGGTCATGTAATCGAATATGCAGGCGAGGCGGTACGCGCTTTGTCGATGGAAGGCCGGATGACGGTCTGCAATATGAGCATCGAAGCCGGTGCTCGCGCGGGCATGATTGCTCCGGATGAGACCACGTTCGCCTACATTAAGGGCCGCAGTTTCGCGCCGAGTGGAAAAGATTGGACCGTGGCCGTCGATCGCTGGCGCGGGCTGGCGAGCGATCCTGGAGCGAAGTACGACACGGTAGTCGAAATCAATGCTTCTGAGTTGGCGCCGTTCGTCACGTGGGGGACGAATCCCGGAATGGTCGTACCGATTACGAGCAGTGTCCCGCAGTTGCCGTCGAACGGAGACCGCGCAGGCGTTCAGCGCATGCTTGAGTACATGGGCCTTGAACCAGGCACGCCGATGGAACGGATTCGTGTAGACCGCGTGTTCATCGGCTCGTGCACGAATTCGCGATTGGAAGATTTGCGTGCGGCGGCGCGTGTTGCCAAAGGCCACAAAGTCGCGAAAGGAATTCGCGCGATGGTGGTCCCTGGGTCGCAGCGGATCAAGCAGGCAGCAGAACAGGAAGGCCTCGACAAAATTTTCCGCGAAGCTGGGTTTGAGTGGCGCGAGTCGGGGTGCTCGATGTGCCTGGGTATGAATCCGGATATCCTGAACCCGGGCGAGCGCTGCGCTTCTACCAGCAATCGAAATTTTGAAGGACGGCAGGGACGCGGAGGCCGTACTCATTTGCTCAGCCCGATGATGGCTGCCGCTGCGGCTATTGAAGGCCATTTCACTGACATCCGTAACTGGAAGTTCAACGGGGAGTAGTTACACCTCTGTGGTTGTTCTCTGTGTAACTCAGTGTCCTCTGTGGTCAAGATTTTAAAAACTAACCACAGAGAACACAGAGTACACAGAGGAAGCCACTGAGGTCGAAAAAACTATGCAGCCATTCCGCAAGCACAAGGGCAAAGTTGCTCCGCTTTATCGGGCGAACGTCGATACGGATCAGATCATTCCCAAGCAGTTCCTGAAGCGGATCGAGAAGACCGGATTCGGCGAATTCTTATTCAACGATTGGCGGCGCAAACCGGACGGTACTCCTGAGCCTTCATTCGTTTTGAACCAGCCCCAATACTCGGGTGCCAGTATTCTGGTTGCGGCTAAGAATTTCGGCTGCGGGTCGTCGCGCGAACATGCTGTTTGGGCGCTGGCGGACTACGGATTTCGTGCTATCATCGCGCCTTCGTTCGCAGACATTTTTGCCAACAACTGCGTAAAGAATGGGGTGCTGACGGTTGTGCTCGGCGAGAAGGAAACTGAAACCATCGCCCAGCGTGCGACCGTCAATCCTAACTATCAGGTCACGGTCGATCTCGAACAGTGCACGGTGCGAGACGATCAAGGCCTGAACGCGAAGTTTCCCATCGACGAGTTCACGCGACATTGCCTGCTCGAAGGCCTGGACGACATTGGCCTGACGCTTCAGCACCAGAGCGAAATTTCTGCCTACGAATCACGGCATCCGGTTCCCGCTGCGTGGCGCTCCTCTCTGCAATAATCATTTTGCGAAACCCATTCGTCGATCATCATGGCGCAATCTGAAAAGCTGGTATTTTGCGGCACGCCGCAATTTGCCGTTCCGACGCTCGAAAAACTGGTCGAGACCGGTTACGACGTACAACTCGTGCTCACCCAACCTGACCGGCCGAAAGGACGTGGCCTGGAGCTCGTGGCATCGCCCATCAAGCAAGCGGCACAACGGCTAAAGCTGCCGATTTACCAGCCGGAAAAAATCAAGCAGAACGAGGAGTTGAGAGCAAAGTTGCAGCAGATCGCGCCGGCGGCAATCATCGTTGTCGGCTACGGACGAATTATTCCGAAATGGATGCTGGATTTGCCCAAATACGGCAACCTTAATCTGCACGCTTCATTGCTGCCGCAATATCGCGGCGCGGCCCCGATCCAATGGGCAATTGCCAGCGGCGACTCCGTGACCGGCGTGACTACCATGCGGATTGATGAAGGACTTGATACTGGCGACATTCTTCTGCAACAGGAGCTCGCGATCCTGGATGAAGACACGGCGGAGACGCTTTCGCCGCGACTGGCTGCAATCGGGGCCGAACTGATGGTCGAAACGTTGCAAGGTCTCTCGGAGAACGCAATCAAGCCGCGTCCGCAGAACCAGGACCAAGCAACGCTCGCGCCGATCCTAAAAAAAGAAGACGGGCGAATTGATTTCAACCGCACTGCGCGAGAAGTCTACAACCACTACCGCGCATTCCAGCCCTGGCCGGGAGCTTTCACCACTTTTCGTGGAAGAATGCTGAACGTCACCGCCGTCAAGATGGCAGATGCTGCTGAGGTCCTGCAACCGGGGCAGATGCAGATACGCGAGGGCAAAGTGTTGGTCGGCTGCGGGAACGGAACTTCCCTGGAGTTTCTCGAATTGCAGCCTGAAGGCAAGAAACGGATTTCCGCGTCGGATTTCGTGCATGGTTATCGCCCGGAAACGGGCGAAACTCTTGGCGGCTAGCTTTATCTGTTCTCTGCGGTCTTTGCGCTAAGCTTTGAGATCTTTGCGATTAAAATCTTCTGCCCTGCCCAAAGCGCTTAACTGCAAAGCACGCCAAGGATGCGCGAAGTTCGCAAAGCTACTTCTGGACAAGTGGAAGTCGAAGAAACGATTGTTACGCTTCCTCAAGACATTGTTCCCTAGAATGAATTTCTAATGCCCGTATCTCCTGCACGTGCGGCTGCTTTCGACATCCTGCTGCGAGTCGAAAATACTGACGCCTACGCGTCAGAGCTGCTGCATTCCGCACGGTTCGCGACACTCTCTCCTGCCGATCACCGATTGGCTACTGAACTTGTTCTCGGTGTGCTCCGCTGGCGAAGTGCGCTCGACGAACGCATTGCGGAGCACTCGTCGCAAGCGCTGGCGAAGCTCGACTTTGAAGTGCTGACCGCGTTGCGCCTCGCCGCCTATCAGGTTCTTTTTCTCGATCGGATTCCAAAGCACGCGGCGGTTAACGAGAGCGTCGAACTCGTTAAGCGCGCGCGCAAGCGCTCGGCCGCAGGAATGGTCAATGCCGTCTTGCGGAAGGTAGCGAAACATGGTGCGGAACACCCGGACGGCGTCGCCGCGCACCCGCAATGGCTGGTGGATCGATGGGAGCAGAACTACGCTCCCGGGATAGCAAAACACATCTGTAAGTACAACCAAAACGCACCTGCGACGACTGTTCGGCTCCCGACTGAAAAAATCTCTGACGAGGTTCGTAACGAAGGAGTCCAACTACAATCTGGCAGCTTGCTCGCCCGCGCCGCCGTTGTAGCGAAAGGCGACGTTACCCGAACCACGGCTTTTCGCGAGCATCGGCTCATGATTCAAGACGAAGCTTCGCAATTAGTCGCGTTGCTTGTCGGGGAAGCAAGGTCGTTTCTCGATTGCTGCGCAGCGCCCGGAGGCAAGGCGCGGATTTTGGCTGAGCGAAACCCGGACGCGACCGTCGTTGCGATGGAACTACATCCGCATAGGGCGTCGCTGCTCAGGAAGCTCGTTCCGAATAAGAACGTCCGTGTCATTGCTGCCGATGCGAGAACAATTCCACTCACGAAGCAATTCGAGCGCGTCCTTGTCGATGCTACGTGCACAGGCACCGGCACTCTGGCGCGCAATCCAGAAATCAAGTGGAGACTCTCTGCCGAGGACATCACTCGAATGCAAAGTTATCAGCTCGAAATCCTGCGTTCGGCCATGCGGCAGGTGACACCCGACGGTCGATTGATCTACTCAACCTGTTCGTTGGAGCCGGAAGAAAATTCAGCAGTGGTTGAGCAGGCGCTTGCCGGCAATTCATCATTTCGCTTGGTCGACTGCACAGATGAATTACAAAGGCTGCGGGATTCCGGCGAGTTGATCTCGGATGTCGATTCTCTGCTTCGTGGACCATATCTGCGAACGATACCTGGGGTGCATCGCTGCGACGGCTTCTTCGCGGCAATACTTACAAAGCAATAAGGAGGCGCGAGGGCGGCCAGGAGGCCATTCTTTCTGCGGCTACTTCACGACGAAATTGATCGCAGCACCGGCAAGCACTTTGGAACCTGCAGGCGGATCTTGCGAAACGATGATGGAGCCGGGAGAAACAGGCTGAGCTGGCGAGATCGTATTGGACGGCGCCGTCTGGTTTTGGCCTGGAACCGTGCCCAACGCAGAAGTCGTCGGTTCAGCCGGCGTCGTTGTCAATTTGCCCAGGGAAAATCCGGCATCGTGCAGAGTGGTTGTTGCGCTGCCCAGTCTTTGCCCCACAAAATCGGGCATCACGAACGCATGTGGCGCGGGTTCCCGCGCGACCAGCAGGCTGATTTTTGGCGCGGAGATGTCGGTAGCATTCGCGGTCGGATTCTGCGCGAGAACCTGTCCTGCAACTCCGCCAGGCACTTCCACCTCATCTGTTGAGCTAAGTTGCAGGCCTCGTTCAGTTGCGGTAATTGAAGCTGCACGTTCGCTCTGGCCAACCACTTGCGGGATCGTTACCCGCTGCGGGCCGAGGCTCAGGGCCAGTTGCACATCCCACCCACGACGCACGAGTGTGCCGGGAGCCGGTCCCTGCGAAAGCACGCGTCCTTCAGGAACTCTTGCGTTGTAGTAGTTCGTCGCAACTTGAAGGCCCACACCGTTCTGCTCGGCAATGCGTCGCGCTTCGGCGGGAGTTTTGCCGCGAAAATCCGGGACTTTGACCTCGCCAACATGAATAGCGAGTCGCATAGCGGTTAAAGCGGAGACGAGTGCAACGACCAGCAGCAGTAGTGCCGTCAAGAAATACCGCAGCAACTTACGCACGTGCCGATTATAATTTGCGGACTTGCGCGCCTGAGTGGTTGAAAATACTACCGAGGAGAACGTCGTGAGAGCTTTCATTGCCGGTCTGATCTTTGGAGCGTTGCTGCTTGCCGGTGGCGTCTACTTCTATTTTGTTTCCGGAAGAGCGCCTGCGGCTGTTGCCGACAAACCGCTTCCTTTTGAGCGCAAGCTGGCGAATGGCGCCCTCCATGCGCACATCGACAAGGAAATGCCCAAGGCGGCCCCAATCGCGGCGAGCGACGAAACCTATATGGCAGGTGCGCAAATTTATAACCAGCATTGTGGAATTTGCCACGGGTTTCCGGGGATGGAGCAGACTGACATGGCAAAGGCCATGTTTCCGAAGCCGCCGCATCTTTTCAAGGGCAAGGGCGTGACCGATGACGAGCCGGGGGAAACTTACTGGAAAGTCGCAAACGGCATACGGCTAACCGGGATGCCAGAGTTCAGGCACATACTCAACGATGCGCAGATATGGCAAGTGAGCCTGCTGCTGGCCAATGCTGACAAGGTCTCGGATGCGGTCAAGCAGCAGCTCAAACCAGGGCCGCCGGCGAATGAGGCCGCCTCGCCACAAGCTAGTCCAACACTTCCCGGAACGATGGGATCAAAGCAGCACAAACCTGGCACACCGCCGCCAACTCGATAATTACGCCTCTCCGGTAATCGCGATCGCCAGTTCACGCTCGCGCGGTCCGTCCAGTTCGATCAATACAACTCGCTGCCATGTGCCGAGCAGGAGTTGCTTCTTTTCAAATGGCAGCGCAACCGAAGTTCCTATCAGCGCGGAAAGAATGTGGTCAGGCACGTGTGCCGGATTGTGCGGATGACGATAGCGGAGCTTGGGAACCATTGCCTCAAACGCATCCAGCATGTCCAGGTCGGTACCCGGGTCGAGATCGGCAGTACTCAACGCTGCGGTTGTGTGCAGGATAAAGAGATTACAGATTCCGCTTGCCGTGCGGTTTGCTCCAAGTTGTTTCTCGACAAGATCGGTAATATCGAGAACTTCGCGCTTCCTGTGCGTTGTGACTGTCAGCCTGTGCATAAGTCCATCATACGCACGGAGAGAGGCCCGCCCTGTCTCGGGGAAAAGCGGAACAGACACCAGAGGTCGCGGCCAGATCGGGATCAATCGCTGAGAGTAGCTTCTGTTTCCTGCTCAGCAATTTCGGGCAATTCGAGAGCCAGTTCTACACGGTTCCTTCCTTTGCGTTTGGCCTGATACATGGCGGAATCGGCGACTGCGACAAGGAACTCGGGGTCGCTTTCTGCCGTGC
>DAIPJJ010000194.1:0-8013 GCA_036770325.1 Terriglobales bacterium | reverse complement strand
GGAATGTCAGGCCGCTCGGTGGAATCGACGGCGACAGCCAACACGTTTTCTCCGTCGAAATCCAGGTGTGGCGTCAGTTCAAACGAGAATGGCGTGTACCCTCCTTTGTATTCGCCCAAGCGCTGACCGTTCAGCCAGACAGTCGACGCGGTCATCACTCCTTCGAAATCCACGAATACATGCTTCCCTTTCGCTTCCGGAGGCAGCTTGAAACGGCGGCGATAGGCAGAGACAAACTCGTATTTTTTTTCATCGAAGCCATGCCATGGCAGGCGGATATTGGTATGCGGAATCACAATGCGATCGAATCCGGAATCGTCGAAAGTTGTCCCGGCTGCCGCTTCGGTGAACTTAGGACTATATAGCCAGTTCCGATTCATGGGCAGCACCAACCTGCCTACGGCATTCGCACCAGCGGCATTGGTGTCCGCAAGTGCGTGCGGAGCCAGACTTGCTCCTGCCAGTACAGTCCCCGTTGTTCTAATGAAGTCGCGTCGATCCATGTTTTCTCCAAGAGAGAATTTGACCCAAGACAACTCTCTGCATATTTGTGGCAGAGATCACGAAATCCAGGAAATCAACTTCCCGAGATCGATGGACGCGACAGATTCAGTCCCACGCGGCACCGACGGCCCAATCACCACGGCACGGTTCTGGCCTTCGAACCAAACCAGGAATGAGGATTTGTCGTTCCCCGGCAATCTTTGCTGGTTGATCCAGTTGTAGTAGGCAGCCATGTCTCCGTCGATCAATGAACCGGTCAGATCCAGTTCCGAATCCCGGTCTCCGTTCACCGATAAGAGCTCATTCATCGCTCTCTGGCGCTGGCGCGGAGCAAAGCGAACCAGGAGCGTGAGAGGTTGCGCACGCCGCAAGGTCTCACGTGCCGCCCATTGCGCAAATGTGGTGCTATAGATCTGCGTGCCTGATCCTTCAGTCAGCAATTTGAGCTGAAAATGCGAGAGGACCGGATCGCTGGATTTTAAGCTCACATCTGCGGGCCGCATCTCGGCCATGATGGTGCGAAGATTTTCGGGCCCCATTCCCGGGCGACTAATTTCCGATTGCATCTTCCGGAGCAGCGCGCTGCGCGCAGGCGCAAGCCCATCGTAGGAAACGATCGTCAGGCCAGGACTGTGCTCCGCTTCAGTTCCGCCATCAATGTACCAGTGAGCGTATGCGAGCGGATGAGCCTGGGCCCGGGCGGATACCGCATCCAGAAGAATCCTGAGGCCATTCTCCGGATTGACATTGCTGAGATATACACCGTGCGGTCGCAATTTACGGAATAGCGGCTCGGTGTAACTTTCTACACCTTGACCGATGATGCTGATTCCGAGCCGGGGAGCTGCAGGCTGCTCAGGTGGAATGACTGCGGCGAGACGATCTGCGTAGTGAGTTGCAGCCAAGCGAAATGAATCCAACTGATGCGTGCTCCACAGATGCGCGGAAAGCTGTTCCACAAATTGGGCCGGCTGGTTCACCCAATCCAACTGCTCAAGCTTTCCTTGAAGTTTTATCGCATTGAATTCCTGGAACCACTCGCTAACTTGGGCACTCGAGAGTGATCGCAAATTTCCGAGTTCCAGTTCGAGACTGCGGCGTTCCGGCGGAAACTTAAAGTCATACTCGATGACTTCACGGAGCAATGAAGGCACGAAGCTCAAAGGTAGCGGTCGCAGCGCGCCAACGTAGTTCGACGCGAGTTTCTTCGCTTCCGGCGGATACTCCCTGAACTGCTCTGGTTTTAGATCGCGTGGAAGCATGGGTCACACGAGTTCCGCTATTGGCCGCCCCTGCGCGAGTGATGCAGAAAATCCAAGCACCGACCCAAGTGTTGGGACCAAATCGGTTGACTCAATTGCCCGGTCATAAACGACGCCTTCCCGAATGCCAGGACCTATCGCCATCAGCCAGGTCGTACGAGACAGAGCGTCACCGGTGCGATGATGCTGAAATCCATTTCCGCCGGCGTCCTCGTCGGAATCGCGACCGAAATCAGGAAGAATAAAAAGTGTTGTTTTCCCCGCATACTCTGGTTCGTTCTGGATCATTTGCCAGAGTTCGGAACACAGCCGATCGGTGCGCCGTATTCCCTCAACGTAGAGGGAATAAGCGCCCGCATGGGCGACGTCGATATCATGCAGCGTGATCCACAGCAGGCTTGGCGCGACCTGGCGCATCAGTTGGCGCACGATGTAAACAGACAGCTCGTCGGGACTCGACAGCGTTTGCGCGTGAGTCTTAAAGTCAGTCGTCGAGAGCTTGAGAATTGTTTCTAATTGCTCCAGCTCGAACTCGTTTCCCGCTAGTTCGGGCGAGTAAAAGGGAGTTTCGTAATTGTCCCGCAGCAGATGCTGGTAGTCGGCCTTACCACCTGATAAAACGGCGCTCAACAGATGCTTCGGCAGGATCACTCGCGCGCCTAGACCGGGGCCGTATGAGCGATTGCTGCTTTCGCCGATTCGATTAAAACCGTTGCTGGGGGCAACAACCCACGCGTCAGAAGACGGCCGCCGGAGCTCCTTGCGAAAATATTCGAACACAGTGGGATTTTCAGGGGGGACCGCAGCGAAGTTGTTGAAGGTTTCGTAGGCCCCCGTGGCCAGACTTGCGGTTGCGACATAGTGCCCGAGGATTCCACGGTTTACTACTTGAGTGAAAAAGCTCGCTTGCGGGATCAATTCACGCATCAGGTGCGGAATGTTTTCCTGTCCTTCGGGTGCGAAGGTTTCCTGGTCGCGAGCGCCACCACCAAACGTGACCACAATAGCTTTTCTCTTTGACGAAGACGTCGCACACGCCAATCGCGGGGGCAGCATGGTGCTACCCAAAGCCAAACCGGCATCGCGCAGGAACTCACGTCGCGAAACGGAAACCGATGCGCTTGTAGATATGCCCTTCATGATGGCTACTGTGGTCCCTTGTCGCCCTTTTCAGAAATAACGAACTGGCGAATTTCCGCACGCTGCTTATCGAGTTCCGCCAGATGCTCGGTCCGCAGGCGCTGATAGACCTGGAGTTGCTCCTGCGCCAAATCCCGCTCGCCAGTGTGGACGTAAGCCTGCCCCAGCCGATAGTGCGCGTCTGCGAGATCTGTATTCAGCTCGAGTGCGCGCCGATATTCAGGGATGGATTCTTTATATTTCTTCTGGTCCGAGTACAAATTCCCAAGTTGCAGATGTGCTTCAGGAAACTTCGAATCGAGCGAAATTGATTTTTTCAGGAGCGCCTCAATCTGATCGAAATTTACGCTGGTGTCCTGAGCCCGGCGTCCCTTCCAGAGGCTCATGGCGTAATAATAAGGAGCATGCGCATCCCTGGGCTGGAGCTCAGCAAAGCGACGAAAACGCTGAATGACATCATCCGCCTGGTTCGGAGAGCTGTCATACGCCTTCGAAAGGAAGTAATAGCAGCGCGGATCGGAGGGATTCAGATCGGCGGCGTGCAATAAAGCTTTCACTGCATCGTCGTAATTTCCCCGCGAATAAAGAGCCATTCCGAGTCCAATCGCCAGCCGGCCAGATGCAGGAAAGCGTGCGGTCGCGTTCTGAAAGACGTCGACGGCAGCGTCGAGCGTGCGATGTACAAGCAACTCGCTGCCCCAATCGAACAGATTGCTCTCGCTCGGATCCATGTGGGCCGCAGTCTGATATTCGGATTCCGCAGCCACGAACTTTTGATCTTTCTCATTGATCTGACCTAATAAATTGTGAAGGTCTGCACTGTTTCTCTGGGCTAAAAGTTGTTGTACGAGATGTCGCGCCTGAGCGACACGATTCGCCTCCAGATACAACAGGGCTAGATCGTAACCGTTGTCGTAAGCGTCAGGCTTGAGTTTCTGCGCTTTCTGGAGGAACGGAGTGGCTCGAGAAATATCACCGGCCGCAACGTAATATTCACCCAGATTGTGATTGGTGTCGTAATTTTCCGGCTCAAGCTCAACTGCTTTCTTGAACTCGACTTCGGCAGGCGCCATTCGGTGCAGATGGACCAGATTTGCTCCCAGGTTCACCCTTGCCGCGACGGACTCAGGTTTTAAGCGCACCGCCTTCGATAGATGCGCATTTGCTTTCAGGTCCTGAGACTCGGCGGCATAAACCATTCCGAGCAGTTCGTGCACATCGAAGCTTTCCGGGGCTTTGGGTAGGAGCGCTTCTAATTGCTTCTCTGCATCCGCGAAGTGACCCGAATCATATTGAGCGAGCGCAGATTGGAAGAGCCGATCCAGACTATTGGAATCAGTTTCGGGGGCAGCTAGAGCAGGTACGGACAAAAGCAAGATAAGAGTCCATGTCCGCAGGAAGGATGGGTTCACAACATTCGTATGTTAGCACCAGACGATTGTGAGGCTCTTCTTGCATGTCATCCGGGAAGGCGTTCAGATCACCTTCCCGGACGCAAACAATCGATTAAAAGTACAACTTCAGTGCGAACTGGATTTCACGCGAGTCATAAGGATTGTCACGAGTAGATCCAATTTCGCCGAAAGTTGAATCATTAAAGTTCGTCGATCCCGGAACGGCGACTACACCGTTGCCGCCGAATCCTGGATAGTTGAAGTTCGGATGATTCAGGATGTTGAAGAACTCGGATCTGAATTCGAGTCGAGTTCGTTCTGTTAATTGGAAGTTCTTAAAGAGCGACAAATCCAATCGATGGAAGCCTGGGCCTTCGACCAGCGACGGCGTTCCGCCTCCTAAAGCGCCAACACCCGCGAGATTTACGCAGCCTGTCGGCGTCCCGGGCGATCCAACTTCACACGGCTGGGCGAATGCGGCTGCATTAAGCATACGCAAGTTCCCGTCCGGCATTAATTGTAATGAGGTACGTGGGTTTTTACCCGGGATGACAAATGACCAGCAGGTCAATCCAGCGGCAGTCCCCGACGGACAGACGAGATTGAAGGGTTGTCCTCCTTGCAGAGTTGTGGCCCAAACAAGAGCCCAGCCACCGACCACAGCATTTTTCACACCACTGGCGTCGCCCATGAGGTGTTTGCCTTTCCCGACGGGCAATTCATAGCTACCGCTGAAATGAATAACGTTACGAATGTCGAAATTCGCTAATCCGTAATCTGCGTGAATGCCTACCCCCGGTACATATGGCCCTCGGTACGTGTTTGAGGACCCGAAGCCGTTCAGCAGGTCGAGAGCATCCGAGCGCACTTTTGAGTATGTGTACGCAAACAGGAAGTTCAGGCCGCTCCCGAATTTCTTCTCGATGCTGGTTTGCAGGCCGTGATAGTAGCTGCTCCCTTGTGTTACGGCGTAGCTCGCATTCTGGCCGAAGTCCGGGAAGGGCAATCCACCTTGTGATGCGGGTAGCGGTCCGCCCGAAGAGAATGGCACCAATTTGGAGCCTGTAAGTGTTGTATTGGGCGGCAGAAGTCGAGTCGGGTTGTTTGACCCGGGGAAGACTTCTAGATGTCGACCGAAAGTGCCTACGTACGCCGCTTGCACCGACATCGACGGCGTCAATTGATATTGCAGTGTTAGGTTGTCGCCGATCGAGTATGGAGTTTGATAGTCAAACTGGATTCCTCGCAACTGTAGCCCACTGGCATTTACAAGTAGAGGATCAAGTGGAGTGCAGGCAAAGCCGGTCTCCAGAGTCGGGCCGCCCGATGGAGTTGCATTAGGGCAACCCGCAAATTGATTAATCGGAGTACCGTCATTCTTTTGCTGGAACTGGAAGTCGAATTGGAAAGGGTAATTTTCGCCGAGATTCGGAGAATAGCCGCGATTCTCGAATCCGTTGTAGAACATTCCGGCCCCACCGCGGATCACAAACTTCGGCGTCATCTGGTAAGCAAAACCAAAACGGGGAGCAAAATTGGTGGTTTGTGAAGTGCCGAGTCCCTTTCCGTACTGTTTGGTTATTGCCAAGCTTATGCCGTCTTGTTGGAGCAGTTGATTGAAACTAGCTGAAAGTTGCGTAGCGCCAGCACTCGGAGGAATCAGATACAACGCACCGCCGCCGGGCTGCCCAAAGGGAACAAAGTTTGCCTGCTTACCAAAGTGATCATAGACAAGACCAAAGAAATCCCAGCGCAAACCGAGATTGAGAGTCAGGTTGGAAGAGACTTTCCAGTCGTCCTGGATGTAATTGCCGTAATAATTCTTCCCATTGTCGCTCAATGAGATGTTGGAAGCGAACTCGTTGTTAGGACCTCCAACGTAGGGGCAAGTGGCTAGTCCGCAGGGTACCGTATTCGCGATCGGGGTCAGCAGGAATTGCGCCCGCCCTGTGTTCCCTCCGCCGACGTTGGGAACGTCCGTGTAGGTTCCATCAAAGTTGAATTGTCCACGCGACCACGGTGGCTGAAGGGTCGAGAACTTCACGTGCTGATACTCGAAACCCATCTTGAAGGTGTGCTTGCCGTAGATTTTGGTGAAGTCATCATTGACCTGAATGGTTGAGCTGACTTCGTCGGAGGGCAAGAACGAGTTTCCGCCGAGCGTCTGAAGGCCGTTGATGCCGAATGCCGGCAATCCGCCGTTCTCGTGGGCCTGAGGGATGCCAAGAATGCCGAAAGATCCTGGCAGATTACTGAGATTGTTCGCTTCTGGGATATTGCGAGTAGTGTGCAAATAGTTCAACCCTGCGCGAGCAACGTTAACGGTGGTTGGTGAAAACGTATGCGTCCAGACGAGAGCGCTCTGCTGAGATAGCGCCGTCTGATTACCCTGGAAGAATCCGCCGCCGTCCGCTACGCCGCCGAAAATACTTGGGATCAGCTGGGGATCATCTGCCAAGCTAAACCGATAGAACAACTGGTCTTTCTGGCTGAAATCCAGATCGAGTCGTGTATCGAACGATTGACGATTTTCTTTGAGGACCGGCGAAGCCGTATAGTTCGAAAAAAGACTGTTGTTCGTCGGCAAAGGATACAAATTCAACAGCGCTACTGCGTTCGGATCGAGGCGGTTTGCGGGAATGATGTTTCCGGGAAAGGGATCTCTGGCAAATCCGGTACCCGCTACCCGAGTCGTAGCCGGGTCAAAAATGGTCCCTTTCGGGAACGTTCGGCCAAGCGCGTCAGTGCTGGTTCCCGATTGCCCCGTGATCAAATCACTAAAGTCTGTGAATCCGCTGTTCCTCTCTGCAAGCGTCGGAACAGAACCAGTTTGTACAGTTCCCTGCCGGCGCCCCAGTCGCTCGTAGTCGCCGAAGAAGAAAACTTTGTTGTGTCCGTCGAATATGTGGGGAATTACCACCGGCCCACCAATCGTGAAGCCATACTGATTTTGGCGAAGCTCACCTTTTTGTGTTTGCCATTGGCCGCTGGCGTTTTGGGTCCGCTCAAAGTAGTCGGCGGCGTCCAATTTGTCGTTGCGGAAAAACTCCCAAACATCGCCATGGAACTGGTTCGTGCCACCTTTGATCGTCGCGTTCAAAACAGCAGCACCTGAGCGGCCGTACTCAGCGCTGAAATCGGTAGTTTGGACCTTAAACTCCTGAACAGCGTCAACTGGGGGGAGGACTACGAAATTTGTGCCGTTCAAGAAATCGACCGTATCGGAGTTGTTATCAACGCCGTCCAGCATGTAATTGTTCTGCGCGGGCCGGAATCCGTTGGCGGAAAAGGCACCGGTTGATGCGTTTCCACGAGTGTCGGGCTGCGGCGAGTTGACACCTTGGACCAACTGCGCCAGGAAAGTGAAATTGCGGCCGTTCAGCGGAAGGTTGTTGACGCTGCGCTGATCGATGACCTGACCGACCGACGCATCTTGCGTCTGCAGAACCGGGGCTGCGGCGGTCACTTCCACCGTCTCCGTAGTGCTTCCGGCAGCGAGCGTGAAATTCAGCTGGATGTTCGAGCCAACGTCAACCTTGACATCTGTTTGGCTGACGGTTTTGAAGCCCTGCGACGAAGCATCGAGCTTGTACGTGCCGATTCTCACCGGCGAAAACTTATAGACGCCATCTGATCCGGTGGTCGTGGAAAGAGCGAAGCCCGTGCCGACGTTGGTCAGCGTAACTTTTGCACCGCTGACGACGGCGTCCGAG
>DAIPJJ010000301.1:0-2900 GCA_036770325.1 Terriglobales bacterium | reverse complement strand
GTTTCGCTGAACTTGTCGCACTCACAGGAACCGCTTTAACCGGCTTTGCCGCTACTGTTGGCTTTGCTGGCGCAGCGGATGCTGTCTTCGCCGCACTCGCGCTCGCTGCAGGCTTCGCCGCAACTATGGGTTTGTTTGCCGAGACCGTGTGCGTCGCCGTGCCAGGGTTCGTTGCTTTTGCTGCCGGTTGCTTTGCGGAAGCGACAACCGTCTTCGGCTTCGCCGCTGGCGCTTTTGCAGAAACTGTTGCCGGCTTTGCGGAGCTCGCAGCAGGTGCTGTCGCCGGTTTCGTGCTGACAGTATTTGGCTTCACACTGACAGTCGACGGCTTAACACTTACCGTGCTCGGCGCCGGGGCGCCTTGCCCTGCTCCCGCAGTCTGCGCGACTGCGGCTGCTGAAAGAACGAAAACAATCCCCAGGGTGCGTATCATTTATGTCCTACCTTTGCCGGCCGGAACGGGGGCGGGCTGAGTGTCATGGCTGAAGAATGTGGTCGCCACGCAGGTCGCCACTACGCTCTCGCCCGGCGCGTACTGATACTGGTGCTTGGTTTTTGCTTCACTGCCCTTCTTGGTATTGGCCACGAGAAGGTTTGAAACGTTGACAATCCTCTCCAGCTTCGAGACGTTGTCGAAAAACCTCATCATCGAGCTATACGTGCCATCCAGTTCGATCTCGAACGGCACCTCGGTGTAGAACTCTTTGCTCGAGGTCGCCTGCGCCGTGTAGCGGCGTAACTCGATTCCGCTCTTGGCAGCTTCGGCATCCAGCATCTTCATGAAGCCGTCAATATCCTTTTCGTCAGGCACGATGCGCTTTTCAATTTCCATCTGCTGCGCAAGGCTGGCCAACTGACGGTTGATTTCCGCCAGACGGCTCTGGTAGGGCGCCAGTTCCTGGTTTTCATGCACTTTGGCATCGAGCGCCTTCTGCGCGCTTTCATTCGCGTCGCGCTGGCTCTTGAAGATGGTGAAGAACAGTCCGGCGCTGATCAGAGCGCCCACCGCGATCACCAATCCCCACTGTTTAATTCCCGAAATTTCGCTAAAGTTCATGGCCGCTATCCTTAGGACTTGCTCCGGTCGATTAGGCAGGTCAGTTCAAACTGGAATGCCTGCATGTCCTTTATGCTCTCGTCCTGATACGTCTCTTTGATCTCGATATTTGAGAAGTATCCGGTTTTTTGCAGGTTCATGATCAGGTTGGCTACCGCGTCCGTGCTCAACGCCATACCCTGAATCGAGATGTTCGCTCCCTGATCTTTCATGCTGTTCAGCCAGACCGCTTCCGTACTGTTCACCGTGTCGCCGATCGTGTTCATTAAATTGACCGGCGTGGTCTGGTGGTTCCGCAGTTGGTCAATGACGTCAACCCGGTGCTTGTAGGCGTCAGCTTCCTTCTGACGCTGCATGTAAACTTTCTTGACCTCGGCCAGCTTGCGATTCTCCGCCTCTGCTGCCGCCATCTTGTGCCTGGTGCTCTCAGCTTGCTGATTCAGGCTGCGATAGTAGAAGTAGTTGATACCGGCCGTCAGGACCAGGGCCACCAGGACCTTTACTAATGGCGAGCCGATCTCGCCCAGCTCCATGGCAGGCGCTGCGACAGCTACGCGCGCTCGTTTACTTTTCGGTTTGGGTACACCCAGCAGATTGATGCGGATCATAGTTCTTCAAAACTCCTCAATGCCAAGCCGACTGCGACCGCCAACTGACCGGCATTGGCTTCGATCAATTCCGTTCCCAACCCACTGGCCGGAGGCGAAATCTTCTGAAACGGATTCAGAATCTCCACCGGCATCGAGAACTCCTGCCGCAAAGCTTCGAGCAGGCCCGGCACCTTCGACGAGCCGCCTGCGACCAGGATCTTTTCAATGTGCTCACCCGCCGCGCTGGCGCGGAAGAAGTCAAACGTCTTCTGGATTTCGAGCACAATGATCTCTGTCACCTGCTGCAGAATCGGCGTCTTCGCATCTTCGCTGACCGTCCCGACTTTCTTTCCCAACTTCAGCGCTTCTGCGTCGTCGAAGTTCAGGTCCAGTTCCTTTTGCAGCGAATCCGTGTACTGATGTCCGCCGACACTGACGTCGCGGGGGAACAATGGCGTCGTCCCCTTCACGATGTTGATGTTCATGACACTGGCGCCCAGGTTGAGCAGCGCGACTACCTGGTTCGGCGAAGGCTCGTAGTTGTACTCGTAGCAGTTCTGCAGGGCCAACGCGTCTATGTCCACGATAGCCGGGGTCTTTCCCGCCATCGAGAGTACGTTGGTGTAGTTCAAAATCTTGTCCTTCTTCACGGCAACCAGCAGCACATCCATCTGCGGTTGTCCTTCGTCTTCGGAAAGAATCTGGTAGTCGAGGTTCACGTCATCCAGATCGAACGGAATGTGCTGCGCCGCTTCTTTCTGGATTGTGTCCGCCAGCTCCGCATCGCTGATCGAGGGCAGCGAAATCTTCTTCACGATCACCGAGTGCCCGCTCACCGCTGTGGCAACAGCCTTGGTCTTGATTCCGGTGTCGGTGAATAATTTGGCGATCGCAGTCGAGACCGTGCCCGAGTCGACGATCATCGAGTCCACGACGATGTCCGGAGCAAGGTGCTCCAATCCCAGGTGCGCCACTTCAATGCCGCCGCGGCTCTTCTTCAGCTCAACTGCCTTGATGGTCGAGGAGCCCACATCCAGGCCAACGATTGATTTCGATCCGAATCCAAACATGTGCCCGCCTTTATGTGGCAGCCTGCGTGGCCGCCTTCGCCTTCTTGGTCTTTATTTCCGCTTCGCTGGATTTCTCTTCCATCCACTGGTCCAGCTTCGATTTCTTGAAGCGCCACCGGTTCCCCAGCTTGAACGCCGGAATCTTCTGCTCATTGACGTACTTGTAGAGCGTGTCCGGGCTCA
>DAIPJJ010000193.1:0-8048 GCA_036770325.1 Terriglobales bacterium | reverse complement strand
GTGGCCATTTACAGGTGGGAGTTGCCAGAGCGGGCAAGACCCAGGAACCCAACGCTCGGTTCCTACTGCTTTGCGTAATGTGCGGGAAGAGGGTTGTGGATGTCAAGAAAAATGTGAAATAGGCTGACGCGGTATTCACACACATCGTGTTGAAATCGAAACCCACAAGGGAGAAGACTGGAGGTCACGATAGTTACTAACTCGATTCCATGAACCCGGTGTCTAATTACTTCGTTGAGCGTCCAACAAAAAAGACACCATTTAAGCAGTTCTCTTCTTCCGACTTGCGCGGCGATCTTCGTTGGCTGGATGGCTGTTACGTACATACATGCAGCGACGTTCCTGCCGCAAGGCGACGTGATTTGGATGTTCCTGCTCTTCAGCCCAATCCTACTGTTGGGAAGCGCCGTAGCCCTGTATTGGCGCGACCGCTTGGGTTATGTTCTAGCTGTTCTCGGGGTGTTGCCGTCCATGCTGTGGGTGCATGCGAGTGAGTCCCGCTCGTTCAGCAACTCTTGGATTGCTCTGAACGCTTCTTGGAACGATCCCCATCTAGTTGACTACATCCGACATTCTCAGATCAGAATTCTAACCGCCGCCATTTCTGTCGTGACATTTATCTGGGCTGTAACACGAATGCTTCCGGCTAGATGGCGAGTACGGAGCCGTCCTGTCAATCAGAGAACGTGGCCTGCAGTATTGATTGCCATCCTGATCGTCGCATATTGGTTCGCAGTGTCGGTCTTTCCTTACCGTCAGCCCATAATAGTTGATGCAGTAAGTCCTGACCTGAGCATCTTGCACGTAATAAAGCAAGGAACGAGCTTTCATGAAACTCGAGTCACGCTTTATCGTAATGCGACGTACTACCTGGAGAAGACTGACCGCAAATTATTCCACTACAGCTTTGGCGCAACGGTGTACGAAGGGCTCCTCACTGAAGACCTTCGCGAAAAGTTAAAGAACTTAAAATCTAAGCCGGAGCTGAAGCAAGTTGAGAAGACACCGCCCAGAGCTCTTCACAATTGGCGTGCTGAAGGGTGGTACGCCGAGAATGGCAATTACATGATTTCTGCGTTCACGACCGAAAACAGAGCCACACCACCACCGGAATTGGTGGCGTTTTTCCGCGCGGTAGAGAACATTCCGTTGACAGATGCAGAATCGCGATATGAACTCAAAGATGTTTGTCTCGGCTTCTGCTACGACCCGAAGGCCGGATTAGGGTATACCGCTGAAAATCAGCGTTGTAGAGAAATGCTCGATCATAAGGAACACTGCTATTGACTGTCATTCCGAGCGAAGCTTCCGTCATATGCTTGCGGATGACGCAACGCAGTCGAGGAACCTGTTTTTTACGCATGTACTGCGATGACCTCAAACGAACAGGATACGATAGGATCAACTAGCAATCACCACAAGCGGAGCTTGAGCGGGACACCCACACCAATTGTTGCCGGAGCGGATCTGAACAAGAATGCAGATTCCTCGTAATCCTCATCGCGCAAGTGCGGCTGCGGACGACTCGGAATGACAGGGCTGAAGGGATACCCTTCAATCCATCAAGCAATACGCGCCAATTGACGCCCTGTTTGAGCGCGCCTAAGATGACAACGCATGCCGCGCCGCGAAGATTCGGGGCTTAAATGATCGGGCAGACTCTTTCCCATTACAAAATTACGAGCAAACTCGGTGGTGGCGGCATGGGAGAGGTGTACAAGGCCGAGGACACGGAACTCGGCCGCTATGTCGCTCTGAAATTCCTACCTGAGGGTATTGCCCAGGACTCGCAATCGCTCGAACGCTTCCGTCGTGAGGCGCGCGCGGCTTCCGCTCTGAACCATCCGAACATCTGCACGATTTATGAAATCGGTAAGAACGACAACCAGTCATTCATCGCGATGGAATTTCTGGATGGGAGCACTCTGAAGCATCGCATCACCTCACGGCCGCTCGAGATCAGCCTGCTGCTTGCGCTAGGCATCGAGATTGCAGATGCGCTCGAGGCTGCCCACTCGAAGGGCATCGTTCATCGCGACATCAAGCCAGCGAACATCTTCGTGACCGAACGCAATCACGCCAAGGTACTGGATTTTGGTTTGGCAAAAGTGGTTTCCGAAGGCGGGAACACCGTGGAGATTGGCGGGCCAACGGCTGGTCCGACGCTTGGAGTGAATATCGAGCAGCTTACGTCTCCGGGTTCCACGCTGGGCACCGTCGCATATATGAGCCCCGAACAGGCGCTTGGCGAGGAACTCGACGCACGCACGGACATCTTTTCATTCGGAGTTGTGCTCTATGAAATGGCGACTGGCCGACTCCCATTTGAAGGAAGCACGTCGGCAGCGATATTCAATGCCATCCTCAACAAAGTCCCGACTGCGCCCGTCCAGTTGAATCGTGAACTTCCCACAGAGCTCGAGCGGATCGTAAACAAGGCCCTGGAAAAAGACCGTGATCTGCGGTACCAGAGTGCTGCTGAGATACGTGCCGACCTGAAGCGTCTGCAGCGCGACCGGCTTGCGTCTTCGCGACAGCAGGTCGCAGTTACGGATTCGGGACCTTTTGTTGCCGCATTGCCGGCGCAATCAAGCGTGCGCGCAAACAGGCCCGGCGCGAAGCGGAAGAGTTTTCTCCTGGCCTGCATAGCTGCAATTGCTGTGGCGGCGGCAGCAATCATCGGAATCGTGATCGGAGAACGGACCGCAAAGCCACCGGTGCCGACTTTCCGCGAGCTGAGTTTCCGCCGCGGAGTTCTGCTTGCCGCGAAATTCGCCCCAGATCCACAATCGGCCGTCTATAGCGCTGAATGGGAAGGGAACCCGGAAGCCGTATTTATCAGTTCTGCAAACTCAACAGAATCGCGCGACCTTGGCTTGCCAGAAACAGAAGTGTTGGCGGTTTCTCGGGGAGGGCAGATGGCGGTGTTGCGCCATTTCGGCGTTAGTCCGAACCACTTCACGCATCGCGGTACGCTAGCCGAGGTTTCGATCGGCGCGGATGCTCCCCGCGACCTTCTGGACAATGTCGAAGCGGCAGACTGGGCGCCCAATGCAGATGCTCTTGCCGTAGTGCACATCGCAAATGGGCAGAGCCGGATCGAGTACCCGATTGGAAAAGTTCTTTATCAAACCGTGGGCTGGATCAGTGATCTGCGTTTCTCCCATAGTGGCGATCGTCTCGCGTTTGTTGACCACAACCTTATGGGAGACGACGGAGGCACGATCAGCGTGGTCGATATGAACGGCCACAAGTCTGATCTAACCGACCGCTGGGCCAGTGCCTACGGAGCCGCATGGTCGCCTTCGGGAGATGAAATCTGGTTCACGGCTACCGCGACTGGTTTTAGCCGTTCGTTGCGGGGCGTGACTTTGTCGGGCAAAAGTCGTGAACTGTTGAGCGCTCCCGGAACGCTAACCTTGCATGATGTTGGCCCGGGTGGGCGTGCGCTGATTTCTCGCGATGCCATGCGAGCAGGCGCAATTGGGCTCGCGCCCGGCGAGACCAAGGAACGCGACTTGAGTTGGCAGGACTGGACCGTACCAATCGACGTTTCTGACGACGGCAAGCGCCTGCTGTTCATCGAGGCGGGTGAGGCCGGTGGTGGTGAATATGCAGTATTTAGCCGTAACACTGACGGCACATCTGCGGTCCGGCTTGGCCAAGGCTCAGCCACGGCATTTTCACCGGATGGGAAATGGGCGGTGGTGCTGCGGCAGAATGTGTCGCCCCCGGATCTGATGCTACTTCCGACCGGCATCGGTCAGGAGCGGCCAATTTCAACCGACAACATCATTCCGGCGGTCAGCGTTTTCTTGCCGGACTCGAAGGGGTTGGTGTTTCAAGGCCACGAGCCCGGTCACGGCAATCGTATATACGTGATGAGTCTCGAAGGTGGCCAACCGCGTCCGATTACGCCGGAAGGTTATGCATTGGCGTCATATCCGCGCTCGGTCTCGCCGGACGGTAAGAGAGTAGCTGTCCTTGGCAACGATGGAATCAGTCTGGTTTCGATCGAGGGCGGCAATCCTGAACCGGTTCGCGGTGCACAACCGGGCGACGCGCCGATCCGCTGGGAGAAGAATGGGAACGTTTTGTTTGTCGGACAGCGCGGCGAAACGTCTTGTCCTATCTGGAAAATCGATCTACAGACTGGCGCCAGAACGGCGTGGAAAACGGTGCATCCAGCCGATACCGCAGGAGTCACTGGAGTTTCGTGTGCACGGCTGGCGGCTGACGACGAACACTATGTTTTTGGCTATGTGCGAAACCTCTCGGATCTTTTTCTGGTGGAACACCTGAAATAACGGACCATGCCGGATCGTACGACAGCCTGGAATCTTCTCACTGAATTCACTCAATCGGAAAGCCTGCGCAAGCATGCCATGGCGGTTGAGGCATGCATGCGAGCCTATGCGCGAAAGTTTGGCGCGGACGAAGAACTCTGGGGAGTGGTCGGGCTGATCCACGACTTCGATTACGAGAAATATCCGAGCTCGCAGGAGCATCCGTTTAAAGGCAACGAAATTCTGAAGGAGCGCGGATACTCCGACGAAATCCGCCGCGCCATCATGTCGCACGCAGAGTATTCAGGCGTCAGTCGCGATACTCCGATGGAGAAAGCGCTCTTTGCCTGTGACGAGCTTGCTGGATTCATCACTGCGGTGGCGTTGGTCAAGCCCTCGAAGTCGCTGGCTGAAGTGGATGCGAAATCGGTGCGCAAGAAGATGAAGGACAAAGCCTTTGCCCGCAGCGTGAGCCGCGATGACATCGTGAACGGCGCACGGGATTTGGGCCTCGATCTGGATGAGCATATTGCGTTCTGCATTGAGGCGCTGAAGGGAGTGGCGAAGGAGCTGGGGCTGGAAGGGCGGTCCTCAGAAACCCTCAGCAGCAGCTAACCTTAATGTTGCGATCCCTCTCATTCAGGAACTTTGAATAGGATTTCTGTCCAGGTTCGAGTTGTTCCTGAAGACAGAACCTCTCGTATAAGGCCTCATCGAAGATTTCCCGCAGAATCGCCCGGAGCAGACGGAAGAACTTCATCCCTGCTCCTCCGCAAGACGCGTCATAACCATCGGCGATTCCTTCAAAACTGCTGTACGCCTTCCGCGTAAAATTCCGGTCCAATCGCGAATCGATTCGACGAGGATCAGCGCAACCATCACGATCAGGATTCCGGTCACGGCAGCATCGAGGCGATTGTTGAAGATGAGGCGTGCATTTCCGCTCGCGGCTGCGATCTGGCGGGCTTGGGCTAAGAATCCGATTCGCGGGTCAGGATTGAAAACCTTATGCCACGATGCAGTAAACGTGACCACTACAAGCCATGCGAGAGGAACGAGCGTTACAAGGGCGTACTTAGCGCGGTGCATTTTAATGATGATGCTGGTCGCAACACACAGCGCCACCGCCGCCAGCAACTGATTGGCAATTCCAAACAGCGGCCATAGCGAGTTGATTCCCCCGAGCGGATCGCGGACCCCCTGCCATAAGAAATATCCCCACGCGCCGACGATCAGCGCGCTTGTCGCGAGTACAGACGGATACCAACTCGTCCGCCCGAGCGGCTGCCATATGTGGCCAATCGCATCTTGCAGCATGAAGCGGCCTACGCGCGTCCCGGCGTCGATGACGGTCAGGATGAAGAGCGCCTCGAACATCAACGCGAAGTGGTACCAGAGCGCCATCATTACGTGGCCACCAAGACTGTTCGAAAAGATATTTGCCATGCCAAGTGCGAATGCCGGAGCGCCGCCGGTGCGATTGAACAAGGTCTGCTCGCCGACCATCCGCGCAAGGTCCTGCATGGAGGTTGCAGTTACAGGGAAACCCCAGCTCGTAATGGCCGCCACTGCTTTTTCCGGAAGCGTCCCGACAATTCCAGCCGGGCTATTGATCGCGAAATAAGTTCCTGGTTCAAGCACGCACGCTGCGACGGTTGCCATGATGGCGACCATCGACTCTGCCAGCATTGCGCCGTAGCCCACCATGCGGATTTCGGTTTCACGGCGGATCAGCTTGGGCGTGGTGCCACTTGAAATGAGCGAATGAAATCCGCTGATTGCGCCACAAGCAATGGTGATGAATGCAAACGGGAACAGCTTTCCTGCAAAAACAGGCCCAGTACCGTCGATGAACCGACTAAGTGCAGGCATGCGCAAGGTGGGATGCATGACCACGATGCCGACCGCGAGCAGCGCGATGGTTCCGAGCTTCACGAATGTGCTGAGGTAGTCGCGGGGAGCGAGCAGAAGCCAGACGGGCAGGGCAGACGCCGCAAATCCGTAGATGACGATTGCAATCGCCAGACCCGGCGCAGTCATAGTGAAGTATCTTGCGGCTGCAGGAGTTTCGGAAATCCATTGTCCGCCCCAGATTGCGGCCAGCACGAGAACAAAGCCCAGGGCAGAAGTTTCAAGCACGCGCCCGGGGCGCAGTCGCCGCAAATACACGCCCATCAGGAACGCGATGGGAATGGTCATGGCAATCGTGAATGTGCCCCATGGGCTTTGCTTTAATGCATTCACTACCACCAGAGCGCACACTGCGAGCAGGATCACGAGAATTGAAATGACCGATGCATACGCCACAAATCCGGCAACTGGTCCAATCTCCTGTTTAGCCATTTCGGTCAGCGACTTTCCATCGCGGCGAACTGAAAAAAGCAGGATTACAAAATCCTGCACGCAGCCGCCGAATACGGCGCCGACGAGGATCCATAAAGTTCCCGGCAGATAGCCAAATTGCGCGGCCAGCACTGGCCCCACAAGCGGCCCAGGGCCGGCGATGGCGGCGAAGTGGTGGCCGAAGACCACCCATTTATTGGTGGGAACGAAGTCGCGTCCGTTATCGAGACGTTCGGCAGGAGTGGCCCGTTGCGGATTGAGTGCGAGGACCTTGGCCGCGATGAACGCGCTGTAGAAGCGGTATCCGAGAGCGTAGGTGCAAATTGCTGCGGCAACGAGCCAGAGGGCGCTGATCTGCTCGTGGCGATGGAGAGCAATGATTGCGAATGCGAACCCGCCAAGGATTGCGACAACCGCCCAACATAAAACGCGAAGGCTTGATTTCATTCGAGAAGGATGGAGCCGGAAGTATTTTGTCTGCTTTCAGTGAAGGGCGCAAGCAGGATGAAAAGCTTAAGCGCAATGTGCGCAAAGGTTTCGCAAAGTTCGCGAAGGGAACTAAGCTTCTTGCGGAGCTTTAACGCCCTTTGCGGTGAAGCTTTGCGAGACCAAGTCCATTGGAGCTTCAGTACAGAGCTTCTGCAACCTTCCGCGCAGCAATCAACTCCGCAACTCGGGCGAAATCCGGATACATCGCCCGGTCATGGTTCATTGGTGCACAGACCGAGCGGATGGCCTGCTGGGCTCTTTGTGCTCTTGGACTGGTTTTCAGAGGAGCGACGAAGTCGAGTGCCTGGGCGGCTGCAATGGCCTCAATCGCCAGCACGTTGCGGGTGTTTTCGACGATGCGCCGCAACTTGAGGGCCGCTGTCATGCCCATCGAGACGTAGTCTTCTTTGTTGCCGGAGGTTGTGATGGAATCCACGGACGCTGGATGAGCGAGGACTTTGTTTTCGCTCACCAGCGCGGCGGCGGTGACCTGCGGCATCATGAATCCGGAGTTGAGGCCGGCGTCGGGCGCGAGAAATGGCGGCAGGCCTTCGTTCAGAGCTGGGTTCACCAGGCGCTCGATCCTGCGTTCGGAAATTCCAGCGAGCGCGCTGAGAGCGATCGCGAGGAAGTCGAGGGCGAAGGCGACCGGCTCACCGTGGAAATTGCCGCCGGAGAGGACTTCAGCATGGGCGGTCGCCGAGTTTCGCTCGGCTGAGCGGGCGGGGACGCCCGCTCCCCCATTGTGTGTGGTGATGAACACGAGCGGATTATCAACCGCCGAGTTTGCTTCGATTTCGAAAACCGAACGGCAATGGGCAAGAGTGTCACGAACCGCTCCGTGCACCTGTGGAATGCAGCGGAGCGAATACGCGTCCTGAACGCGTCCGCATTCGCGGTGGGATTCGCGAATCTCGCTGCCTTCGAGCA
>DAIPJJ010000015.1:0-38798 GCA_036770325.1 Terriglobales bacterium | reverse complement strand
CCTCAAGAGAAAGCAATCCGTAATGGTGCCAGGGAGCCTGCCGGAATACGGCAAACGTCAGCGGGTGTTCATTCAGCAATTGGCTGTAAGTTTGTGCGGCCGCAGTTATTTGGGGCGCAAGCTCCGGATGGAAAAGATCGGCCGCGGGCTGCACGGGCTTGAAAGCCCGGACCCGGCGCATTACCTCTCCGCCATAGTTTCCCGTCATCCGGACCGGCGCAATCTGCGCGGCGCGCTCGTTCACATAAAGATCCGGCGAGTGGTTTACCGGAACACATCCATCCGTCAAGTAGACAGTACGCTCGGCGTAGCGCCCAAAATTAGACAGAAAGTCCCCACTCACCGGAATGGTCTGATGTGGCTGGCCACATGCGCTTGCGACCTGTCGTGCGACTAAGACGTCCTGAGAATCACGAAACATTCCCGCGAATGAATAACAAGGCAAGGCGCCTTCGGGCGCTTTATGCCACGCCATGATCATGCGGGTATCGAGCCCCGCGGTCAGCGACACTCCAACTTGCTCATTACCTCCGAAATATCGAGGCAGGTTGCGAGAGAAAACGTCGCGCAATTCCTGGTAGTAAACCTCCGGCTCTAAAATCTCCTGCTCTTCCCATTCCTTGGGCTGGAAGTAAGTCTTTCGCTTTTCCAACGCTGCATTCCGGAACATCCAGGCTGAACCCGCAGGCAAAATCGAGATCCCGTTGAACAAAGTGCGGTTCTCCAGCACGCAGCCACAACTGATGAACTCACCCAAAGCCCGCTGATCGAGATCTCGCAATTCTGGACGAACTGTCAAAAGCGCTTTTGCTTCCGCCGCAAAGTAGAACGCATCACCAGACTGGTGGTAGTAGAGACGATGCATCCCGTAGCGATCATTAAACAGCGTTACTTCATTGCGGCGCCGGTCCGCGATTAGTCCATGAAAGCGTCCGTTCAGGCGCGCTGGAAAGCCGGGGTCTTCCTCGCAAAGGTGAACGAGATACGACGGGCCTTCCAAATCCACGTCATGTCCCTGTGCCTTCAGGCGAGCAGCGGTTCCTGGCTCAGGGAAGTTCTCACCGGAAAACACCAGTGAAATGTCGCCCCGCTCATTTGCAAGGGGCATTCCATCACAGAAAGAGCCTCGCCGTGCGACCCAGCCAACGTATACGCCTAAGGCTGTGTCAGTCCGAGTACCGGTAACATAAAAAGATTCGTGACGTAGACACTCCACCATGCGATACAACTCGCGCGTGGCCTGTTCAGGCGGCTTGCGTGTGATGAGGCCTACGATACCCGGCATCGCTAGGCGGATTCCTTTGCCGTCTGAAATTTACGCGCGTACCAGGAATTTCTGAGCTCGCGCAGCTTCTCAGCCATTGACTGCGGTAGATGATCGGACAATGGCCGATGCAAACCCAGACCAAAAGCAATTTTCCCGAATGGAGTTAGCGGAACATAGTAGCGAGGCAGGTCCACGCGCTGAAATCCATTTACTTGTTTAAATTTCTGGATGCCGTCGGTTGGCTTCTTTCCATAAGCGTAGCGTTGGTATACCAGTTGCGTAATTCCTTTTGCGGCGCAAACACGCACGGAGTGCGCGATCAGAGCATTAGTCGGCGCCTTGTCGCGATGCTCGACCAGCGAAAGGATATTCATCAGATTGGCGCGCGTTCCAGATTCGTCCGTGGTCAGCTTCACGAACCCGGCTAGTCGTTCACCAATGAAAGCCCCGATGAAAAAGCTGCTGTTGAGATACGTGGCTGACTCCGCATGCACCGTTTTCAGATCTTTGCCGAAGTGCGGAAACCGGCGTCCCTGGCGGAACGGAGTCTCGTTATAGATCTCCCATATTCCCTTCGCCAGCGCATCGTCAAACGGAACTTCGCGCAAGACGATTCCCTTCTTCTCGGCTTGCCGGGCGCGGTTGCGCGCCTCAGGCCGTATTTGTTTCCACCAGTTATCAAATGTGCTGATTGGAATTACTGCGGCGTTGTCCATTTCCATCGGATAGGAATATACCGGCGAAACTCCCGGCCAGAGTTCGAGAAAAGTAAATACATCCACACGAACTCCCGAGCTGCGCAGTTCGCTGATGACCGCCTCCGGGTTTTTCAACGATTCGTAGCCATCCGCATCCGGCCGGGCTATGCGTAAAGCGCGGCCGGTTATCCGGATATCCACGCCGCTTACTTTGATCATTTGTGTCATTTCCAGTTAATCCTTTTGATCGTCGGGCTCAACACGCACCTTAGATATTCCGTTGCCTCACCAGTGGTAACCCGGCAAAAGCAAACAGCCTGCTCCCATGGTCCACAAGCCGAACCAAGAAAGACATGAATACATGCTGTCCGCACAACGCTAAAAAGGGGAGGGCCAGCGTATAACAAGGAACTGCGATCAGCGACTTCATCAAGTTGCGTACCCGATGCCTGGGGTGCTTGTGAAAATTGCTGCCTCGCAATAAGGCCCGCTTTAGAACATAGCTGCGCGTGCAACGCGAGGCAGGTACCACTTCATATGCGACGGCTTCCGCACTCCAAATAAAATTGTGCCCCTTCTCTATCATCTGGCGAAAGAAGTCCACATCCTCGCCGGCGCTGGCAAACTCGCGCCTGAAAGGAGCCGCTATCCCATCGATGATCTTCGCCCGGAACAGCACGTTTCCGCTGCGCGCCTCGGGCCATTTCGTGACGGTACCCGTTGGGTGCACTTGCCGATCGAAAAACCCTCCCCTTTTCAACCATCCAGGCACTTCAGTTTCAAAGGACGGTTTCACGGGCCCAAGCACGCCGTCAACGTCATATTTCAGACAGGTGGTGAGAAGTGTATAAAGCCAGGTGTCGATGGGAAATTCGTCGTCGTCGATGAATACGATGAAGTCGCCATCGGCATTTGCGACTGCGTTATTTCGGGCCAGAGCGATGTTCTGTTCAGGCTCACAGCAATAGCTGATCGGAATCCGGGATTCCCCGGAAAATGCCTGCACGACCGGTCGCGCCGACTGAGACGCGTCGTTATCAGAAACTACAATCGAGAAACTAAATAGTCCCTGCGTATCCTGTTTAGTCAAGCTCGCAAGCAAATGCCGTAACAACTCCGGTCTCTTATAAGTACAAATGCACACCGAGAGGTGGTGCGCAGAACGACTCGCCGATGTCTTGTCCGGTGTTACTGTAGCGTCCGGCCCTAGGCTGATCGAACTCACAGGACGCCTGCCTTTCGCGCCAGTCGCGCCGCGGTTCGCCGGCTTCGTTCCGCCACACGCATCACAGGAAGCGCTTTCCGCAGCAGGTCCCGATCGAGAGGAGCACCGAAAGCATGTGCCTCGCATCGTCGCGCACGGAGACAATCGAGAACCGCGGCTTCCGTAACTTCTGACTGGATATCCAGCGCCATTGTCAATGGAAAGGTCTGGCGCTCGGTATGAAAATCCAGTCCAACGAATGGAATCGCGCCGGTTCGGACCAGCAACTCCGGAGCAGTTCCGCTCGGCGCCCAGCCGTCATATTTCCGGTTCCAAACCTCGATGCCAAGTAGTTTGTCTGCCCACTGTGGTGCGAAAGCCTGCCACGCATCTTTTTTCGATGGATGAGCGAGTACGGCGATTCCCCCCGCCTCGCTGACGGCGTCTAACATTGCAGCGGTAGGCAAATTTTCGCCCAGAAACGGACCTGTCCCCCAGGTCAAGACGTGCACTTGATTCATGGCATCGCTGTATTCAATCCCGGGCACAACCAAAATCTTTTCCGAGCTGACTTCGGCGCAAGCTCGCCGGTATTCGCTGAAACGTTCAGGCGTAAATCCACGATCATGTTCCGTCATCATAAGCACACGGCAGCCGCGCTGGCTGAACTTGGCGGCCAGTTCGGCAAGCGACCAGCTTCCGTCGTACGACCACTCCGAATGTACGTGGCAAACCGCAGTGACTGCCATGATCAGCGCGCGCCCTTGAATAAGTTGCTCTTGATTGTGTGGCTCATGTCTGCGAAAAATACCTTTGGATCGTTCCGCCTCCAGTTATACAAATTGCCGCCGGGATGAAACGCAGCTACATCTCGCAGCGATTTCCAAATTGACGGCCAACCGCTGAGAGCTTTTGACTTCGGTCCTCGTAACACGAACAGCAAATGCATGAATTCGCGCCCGGCATTTCTCGAGACGATTCCGGGCGTGTTGTTCGCAGTCATGCCGGCCTGCGACCGCGGGTCCAGTGTGAGCATGACCTGCCACGCCGGATATTCCAGCCCCTGGGCCCGTGAGAGCGCCATACTGCCCCACGGCCTTCCATTAAATTCGACGAAGAAAAGTTGGCCCGATTGGTCGCGCAAGAGTTCAATCATGAACATCCCGCGCCAGCCAGTTCGGCTGATGAAATTCGCAGCCTGCTGCTCGACCTCCGCAGGCACAAGCTGCGAAACACAAGCACTCGAGCCCGATCCCTGCGGATTCATCATCCTCAGGCGGCGATGCGCACTCCACGCTCTGACTCCTTCTGGAGTCGCAATGCCAAAAACGCCCTCTCCGTTGCCCGCAATGAACGACTGCACCAGCAGAGGCAGTTGCTGTTTCCACGCAGATAGTGCCAGCTCCAACTCTTCGTCGTTCCCACAAATCCAATGCGGAGAAGCGATCGCCCTTCCTCCCTCGACGGGAACGCACTCTGCTGGCTTCAGAATGATTGGGTAAGAATTGACTCCAACGAAATTGCGGATTTCGTCTGCGGTGTGGGCCAATGTTGTTGCTGGAACATTGAATCCTGCAGCTTTTGCGGTCTCGATCTGAAGGTACTTATTCAGCGCGAGTTCCGCATGTTTGCTTTCGGCGCCGGCTAACAACCAGCTATCATCCAGACTTAACTTCTGGCAAAGAAAGAGCGCTCTGTCGTCCATCGGAAGAAGCACCCGGTTTGCACTGGCTGCCTGTTGATCTATGGACCTTGTGAGAGCTTTCAGGTCCGACACTGCTGCTTGCACGTCGATTTCCGGCGGGCAGATGTCGTGACACACAACGTAGCGGCTGTGGCGCAGGGCAGAAGCCCTTCCTTTACGCGCGAATGCAACCACCTCGTAGCCTTCATCCACCAGGCTCCACACCACTTCCGGTGCGCTAATGGCTTCGGCGAAACCAACCAGAACGGTTGTGCGACGCGTCGGTTTCGCAGGCAATGAAACTCTTACGACTTCTGCATTGGCTCTGGTGTCCGTTCCGGCCGCGACGGCAGGAGCATCGAGCTCATAGCGAGGTGCGATGGGAATGTCGTTGCTCACCTCGAAAATAGCGCCGCTCCGGAGGAACGCGTATTCCTCCTGATTTACTGGATGTGTCTCTATCTCGACGTGAAATTGGCGAGCATAAGAAAAGATACGTCGCAGGCGCTGTTGAGACTCCAGAGGCTCAAGCGCGAAAAAATAGTCCACCAGGCGGTGCCGCCGGCCCAGTCTCTGGTCAACCCAACTCCTATAAAGACGGTTGGCCAGGCCTTTTTCCCCTGGCCCAAACGAAAAGTTTCTGCGGACGATCGTTCCTTCCGGCAGCAACTTTCCATGCAGCACGTTTGCGCAGAGATGCGCATGGTGGTGCCCATCAATACGTTCCGGCATTTGGCCATAAATACGTTCGAACTCTTCGAGTTGCGCGGAGACAACGTACCGGAACGAATTCCGTAACCCCGGATGGAAAACAACATAACCAAAACGGTGCCAGGACAGATATCGTGCAATGCGTTCCTCATGCTCTCTCACTCGTGCAGGCACCGAACCCGCAGAAAACGGTGTGGTGAGATTCAAATGAAGGCCTGCATCAATGCCGTACTCTTGCGCAAGATTCGCGGCCCGCTCCGAATCTTCCATGAACACCATGGCGCTCACAGACGAGACCGAGCCAACCCGGATGCAATCCAGAGTTCGATCTGTGTTTTCGGTGTTCCGGCCCCAATCGTCGGCGTTCACGATTAACGCGCCAGTCATCACATCTCTGCTCGCTTCTGGCGACGATTCTGTGAGAACGTTGGGCAGAGCTCCGCCAACTTCTCTCTCGGCCATGGCAATGTGGTTTGTTCCCTGCATGGTGTTAGCGAGCGGCGGCAGGCGCGGCAGAGTCACTGCCGGAGATTGGCTTTTGTCTGGTCAGGAACCGCCCAAGCCTGTGCATTTGTTCGCTTCGGCAGAACCGCACTAACTCTGGAGATACCGGTCTCGGAAGGCGACGCACAGCCGCAGACAAATATCCCGAGAGGATGGCCGCACCTCCAATGAAATACGGCTTCTTAGTCACCTGATAAACAGTACGGAACAGTTCCCAGAGGGGATGATTACCGATCGTATAGTCGTTTTCCCCGATGCGAAACTTGGCTGCGATCTTGCCGGTTTGCGCGGTCCCCATCTCCCTGTGATGGAAGCATTCTTTCTCTGGAAACGTCCTGGTCTTCCATCCTTTCATCCTGGCAGTTACAACCGCGATGTGGTCAATTCCCTTCTTCACCGGCACGTAGCCGCCAATATCTTCGAAGCACTCACGCCGAAAAACCTGGCACGCTCCAGAAACATGTTCAATGCTCGTAAAGCGATAGTTGTAACTCTGGTTCGAAGCTTCTCTGAACGGTGTTCCCACCAGGCCAAGGGTTGGATCTTTGCTCAACTTTTCAAGTAAGAAAGCGAAGTACTCGCGATCAAATGAGATGTCAGCATCGAGACTCACCACGACGTCAAACGTAAGGCCTTTCAGCTTCTCGTACCCTGCGTTGAAAGCGTGGACCTTCCCTGCAAAGTGCCGCTCCGTCCGCTCCGGCATCCTTAACAGTTCGATCCAGGAGTGACCACTTGCGTAACGTTGTACGATCTGATCGGTTCCATCTGTCGACCCGTCGCTGACCACGATCCACTTCAACGGTCGAACACTCTGTGACGCAACCGACTTCAGCGTCAGTTCGATAAACTGAGCTTCATTGCGCGCCGGAGTAATTACAACGTAAGTCGGCAGGCTACTCATGGTCAGCTTCGACGAATGACCTGATACGAACGCACCTTACACACTGCTGCGCGCCTGCTGGGCCGCTTCTGCATTCCTGGGCTCGCTGCTTACGAACTCACGAACACAGTCAACCACGTATCGTAGTTGGGCTTCGGTGAGCTCCGGTTGGACCGGCAGCGCAAGCGTTTCATTTGCTGCCTGCTCGCTTTCCGGGAACGCACCGGGCTTGTGTCCGAGGTATGAGAAGCACTCCTGCAGGTGCATGGGCACCGGATAGTACACTTCTGTCCCCACACCCTTACCTTGCAGGTATGACTGCAATTCATTGCGCCGGGACACGCGAATTACGTATTGATTGAAGATGTGCCGATCGGTAAGCATTGCCGGCAAGCCTACTGCGGAATTCGCCAGCCCAGCTTCTGCGAACAGCCGATTGTAGAGCTTTGCATTGCGCTGCCTGCCCTCTGTCCATCCATCTAGATGCGGCAGCTTCGCTGAGACAACGGCCGCCTGAATAGCATCCAGCCGGAAGTTGCCGCCAATAAATTTGTGGTAATACTTCGGCTTCGAACCATGCGCCCGAAGAACACGCACTCTTTCGGCGCGCTCGGCGTCGGTCGTAACTACCATTCCCCCGTCGCCTGCTGCCCCCAGATTCTTTG
Organism: Terriglobales bacterium; assembly: GCA_036770325.1. Taxonomy (GTDB): domain Bacteria; phylum Acidobacteriota; class Terriglobia; order Terriglobales; family Acidobacteriaceae; genus Gp1-AA145. Next base: position 31,182 of record DAIPJJ010000015.1, on the reverse strand, counting down.
ACGGAAAGAACGAGAAGCAGCCATAGTGGCCGATAGACCCCGCGCGGCGGCCTTTGTATTCAGCTCCGATGGCTTGCGCCGCATCTTCGATCACGACCAGCTTGCGCTCATTGGCCACTTTCATGACCGCATCCATATCTGCCATCTGACCATAGAGGTGGACCGGAATGATCGCACGCGTCCGGCTGGTGATCTTGGCCGCGATCTGCGCGGGGTTCAGGTTGTAGGTACTCGGATCAATATCAACAAAGATCGGAGTCGCACCCACACGGGCAATTGCACCGGCAGTCGCGAAAAAAGTGTAAGGCGTGGTGATGACCTCATCGCCCGGCCCGATATTCTCCGCCATCAGGCAGACTAGAAGAGCGTCGCTGCCCGAGGATACGCCGATCGCATGCGCACACGCCGAATACTTCGCGATCGCGGCTTCGCATGCCGTTACTTTGGGCCCCAGGATGAAATGCTGGGACGCCATCACCTCGGCGATCGCGGCTTCAACTTCTTGCTTGATTGTGGCGTACTGCGCCTTAAGATCTAGCAACGGAACTTGCATACTTCTCCTCCTCGTTAACTTGTCGCTTGAGTTCGCGGTAAGACTTGGTACCCTTCGCCATTTCTGTCGGCAACTGCGCTGTTTCGTCCAGGTCCAGGCAACGGAGAACGCCCGGTTCGATCTCCTGATATCGATAACCGCTCTCCGGACAGACCATGATTCCCTTGCGATCAGGCGACTGCAGACGATGACCATGACGGCTCATCCACCCTATTTGCCTGCCTGGGTTACCGACGACGAGAGCATAATCTGGCACATCTTTTGTGACCACGGTGCCGGCGGCAACAAAAGCGTACCGTCCTATAGTGACGCCGCAGACGATGGTCGCATTTGCGCCAATCGTACAGCCCCGTTTGAACCGGCTGGTCTCATACAAGGAATGCCGGTTCACCTGCGAACGCGGATTGCTGACATTGGTGAGGACGCAGGAAGGCCCGAGGAATACGTCGTCTTCAATCACTACACCGGTGTAAATCGAAACATTGTTCTGAATTTTGACGTTGCTTCCGATCGTCGTACCGCCGTCAACATTCACGTTCTGACCAATGACGCAGCGTTCCCCAATCTGAGCGCCTTTCATCACATGGGAGAAGTGCCAAATCTTGGTGCCAGCGCCGATCTGCGCCCCCGCGTCAGCATAGGCCGATTCGTGCACAAAGTAGGGGCGCTCCGGCTGCACCTGCTTTGCTTCATTCTGAAGATTTATGGTTCCATTGTGGAGTGCGCGCTCGCATGCATCCAGTACCTTGAGGACCCGCAAGCCTTCCTTGCCATCACTGACCGGAGTCTTTCTCGACGCAACACAATCCAGGAAATGCTGGCATTCGGCCTTCAGCGGCTCTTGCTGGTCTAATTGAACAACCTCCCCCTTGGCCTTTACTGCCGTCGGAATCCGGTTCTTCCATTCGACTTTATGTGGATAAAGCACCAGCTTGTCATCGGCCGTGTCGTCGAACACCGCCATTTTTTCGGTCCCCACGATGACCAGTCTCTGCTCCTTGATCGGATGCAACCAGCTCACAAAGACATGGGCTTGAACGCCCGTAGGAAACTCGAAGTGACTCAGGGTCACATCCGTGACGCCCTCGTTCAGGAAAGCGCCGCCCTGACAGGTCACCTGGCTAGGCATTTCATTCAAAAGCGCCAGCATCACGGAAATGTCGTGAGGAGCGAAACTCCAGAGAATATTCTCTTCCGTTCGAATCTTTCCGATATTCAGACGATTCGAGTACACGTAATTGATTTTGCCGAGGGCACCGTCTTTAATGAGCTTCTGCAGGGCGAGAATTGCGGGATGGTATCGAAGGATGTGTCCGACCATGAGGACCCGGTTATTTGCATCCGCGATCCTTACCAATTCTTCGCCATGCTTCACGTCCACCGAGAGCGGCTTCTCGACCAGTACATCTTTGCCCGCCAGCAAGGCGGCTTTCGCCATCTCGTAATGAGCGACCGCCGGAGTTGCAAGCGCAACCGCCTGGATTGCCGGATCCGCAAGAACCGTACTGTACTCTGAATAGAACCTGACTCCAGGATAGTTGGCTTCGCAATTCGCTTTGGCTGACGGTTCCCCATCGCACAACGCTTCGAGAGCACCAAGCTCATGGAAATTGCGGACCAGGTTCTTGCCCCAGTAACCGATGCCAACTACGGCTACCCTTGGGTTCTTCGTCTGTGTCGAGTTATTGTTCATGATTTCTTTTGCGGCCACGTCTTTACCTTTCAATGAATTCGGCTTCCAGGCTGCCGTGGCTTACGCGATAGCCCTCACCAGAAGTTTTGGAACTGAACTTTAATCCACGCGCCCGCAGGTCTCGCAATGTGCGTACAACAGGTTTGATTGCGCGCGCCAGTCTGTGACCTCCCATTCGCAGCACTTGCAGTTGCAAGTAAGCGGCGCTTCGGCGAAGCGCAGGCGCTAGAGCGAACGCGAACGTAAGGTATTCTTCACAGAACTTCCCGCCATTGTTCACGGCATCTTTTTGGGCCAGATGGATGGCACTAAGCGCCAGGCCTTTTCTGTATCGTCTTTGCAGGGCAGCGTGGTCCTTGATTTTGTCGGAATATGTATTGAAAACCGTGTCGAACGCCAACAGGTGCTGCCGCAGATTTTTCAACTTGGAAAACGAGTAGTGCATGTTTGCGTCATGTCGCCGGTACACAGCCTGGTGGTTCTCAATTCGCGCGATCGCACCTCTGCAAGCAAGCGTCAACCACAGGTGCAAATCGCCGGCATGGGGGAGTTCGGTGCTGTAACCGCCCACTGCTTTTTGGTCCGCCGTTCGTACAATCGCGGTCGGAGTCCACACAGGGTTGTCGTCGCTCTTGCTGCAGACCGCGGCAATGAACGATTGCCCGCTTTCAACGGAGTATTCGCAGGGGCCCGGCTCCCGAATCTCAGGCGCAGGCTGCCCAACTCGCGCCACCGCGGCGTTTCCATGCACCAGAACAACATCTGGATGGTTTCGGAAAACTTCGGCCGCTCTCGCCAGGGCGCCAGGCAGCACCCAATCATCTGCCGAGAGGAGCAGAAAATAGTCTGCCGAAGCCCACTGGATGCCTTCGTTATAAGTATTGATATTCCCGCGGTTCACAGCGTGACGCCAAAAGGTGACTCGGGAATCCTCCTGGGCCAGCGCTTGGCCAATCTCGGCAGTCTCGTCCGACGAAGCATCGTCAATAATCAGGACTCGGACGTCCACGCCGCTCTGGTCCAGGACACTCCGCACACAGCACCGCAAGTATCGGCCGTAGTTGTAGCATGGCACGACAACATCAATCGAACTCAGTTTTGCGGTCATCCGTATTAACTACTCGCTGAATGGACTTGCAATTCTTGTTCAGCAATGCCCAATTTCGCTGCGAGCCTGCCCAAGCGACCCTGAAGTTGGTTGCTGTGAACGAGCGATAGAAGCAGACGTACAGAATACCAACTGGTCAATAGGACCGCGAAGCTTCCCAAAGTAATCGCGGCGTATCGCGGTAAAAAGCTGAAGGCACAGAACACAGTCGCGATCACAGACAGGAAAATAGCGCCGGTTCCCAGGTTTTCACGGGACCAGCGGAAGCCGCTGAGGTACCTCGCGATAGGGTAAACCAGAATGCCGTGAAACACATACGAGAGGAAAAACGCAATGCCCGCTCCATTCAAGCCAAAACGCCCGATGCATACCCACGCGAGTGCAAGGCTCACAATTGCCCAGGTCACTTCGCTGAAAATAAACAGATTCTGTTTACCCTTGGCGACAATAATAAAACCCATTGGCCATGTAATCACCTGGAGCGTGGCCCCCAGGCATATCCACCGCAGAAGCGGAACCGATGCGCCAAACCGTGAACTATAGAGGACCGCAATCACGATTGGCGCAAATGTCAAGGTTGCGAGTACGCCAGGGCCGGCAAGCAACAATCCTACGCGCGCCTGCTCATTCACCAAACGGTTGCAGGTCGGATGGTCGTTTACGCTGGCTGTTAGCCGGGGATAAAAATCAGCAGCCATCGCCTGCAGTATGAATCCCACATACAATCCGCCAAGTGTCCATGCAGATTGGTAGAGTCCGGTTGCCTCGATTCCGACTTTATGCAACACCGTGATGCGGATGGCGTAGGCGACACCAAGCGTCATCAGGCTGCTGATCATAAAGGCGACGCCCAGTTTGAGAAGGGCGCTGACCTCGGTGCCGACTTGCTTCAAAGGAACTGAAATTCTAGGAATCTTAACTTTGCGGGCATACCACCAGGAGGTAACAATGGCCGTCGCGGTTACCGCCACGACATACATCACGATGCCGCGGTCACGAAGAAAATAGACGAAGGCGATTCCGATAATCGCGCCGAACAGCGCTCCCAGAACGTTCATCTTGGCAAGATCGGCAATGCGACGCGTTCCCTGAATTAACGCCGCCTGCCCGCCTGAAACCAGTTTGCAGAAGGCCGCAACCGAGAGAATGGCAACGCCCACGGCGTATTTCTCGTTCCCGAAGGTAAGCCTTGCGATTGGGCGAGCGAAGATAAGCAGCGCGATAGCTCCAATCAGGCCAAGCAGAATGGAAGTTCGCCTCAGGACTGCAATGGTGAGGGTGATTCGCTGCGTATCATTCGATCCGACTGCCTCCGCAATCTGTCTGACTCCGCTGCTGTTTACCCCAAGGCCAGCGAGATTCTGCGTGAGATCGACAATCGAGTTGTACAATCCCGCAACGCCAAAACCTCCCGGGCCCAGTAGCAGCGCCATCGCCTTCGTCCGAATGATGCCGATCGCAATATTCAGCGTCTGCGACCCGCCGATCAGCGCGGATGACTTCAGTATCTGCTGGTAGCTCCCCTTCCCAGGGGAAGGGGAAGCCACGTCCGCCGGCCGGGAATCTTGCGAAATAACCGCATTTTCCATTGTTGATTCCTGCCCTGCAGGCGAAGTCCGGGCGTTAAGTGCGGTAGAAGCCATTACGTTGTCAGTAGATTGGTACTTCGGGGCTGCATCCTGGCCAACCAGATGCGCGGAGGTTATCCGCGCATCTTCATCGGCCTATGGCAGTCAGGGGAGTGAAATTACAGTTACATTGTCAAATGAGATGGGTTGGTTTGAAACATCGAAAGCAACAGCGCCTTGCGAATAGCTCGCATCGGTCGCTGAGATTGCTAGAGCGTTATCAAAATAGACTTGGATCGTTGTGCCTTTGAAAACAAGCCTCAGGTTATGTGCGTTGGTGTCGATCGGTAATTGCGCCGATTGTCCGAGTACTGTGAGGTCGGCGTCGATATTCCACTGCCCGATCCGGAAGAGCTTGAGTACGCGCTCTGCTGGATATATCCACACACCGTAGCTTGCACCGGTCGTCGTGTTCACGCGCCCGCGCAGGCCTCCCGGATAGTCGTTAACGGAAGCAAGCTGGAAGTCTGTAGAGACCGTGTAATCGGTCCATGCCGAGCTCCCCGCGTACTGTTCAGACTCACCGACGCTGTTATAGCTGAATGCGCCGTTCACCACTGACCATCCAGCCGCATTTCCTAGTGGCGAGATGCTCCAATTTCCCGCACCACTGCTGAAGTCGTCACTGAACAACAATGAACCGACTTTCAGGGTCACGGGCACCGACGCAGGACTGTTAGCTGCGCCAGGCGCAGTTACCGTCACTGTGTCGTTGAACGTGCCAGTGCCCGTCAGGCCGGGATTGACGTTGACGGCGATGGAAGACGGAGCCGTCCCGGACGTGCTGCCTAATGTAAGCCAGCTCTGCGTCTTGCTTGCCGTCCAGCTCATGCTGCCAGTCCCGAGATTAGCAACCTGGATGCTTTGGCCGGGTGGCGTGAAGCCCACCGCGCCGAAGAAGGTCAGGCTCGACGGCGTCAGCGATAATGCCGACGATGACACCGTAAACGTTACTGGAATGGCTATCGGCGAGTTGCTCGCGCCCGGAGCGGAGAGCGTAACAACTCCGCTGTAAGCCCCAGCCGCAAGTCCTGTCGGGTTGGCGGAAACCGTCAGTTGGCCCGGAGTCAGAGTGGTAGATTCCGACACGGTGAGCCAAGCTGCATTGCTTCTGGCAGACCACGTGGTGATCGCACCCGCTGCTGTGACATTGACGTTCTGCGGCGCCGGAATGGCTCCTCCCACAGAATTGAACACGAAACTCGCAGGAGGCGGATCGAGCACTACCGCATTCTGCACTCCGTCAACCTGCACGTTTGAATACGTAATCGGCTGGCTATCGGCATCCAGACAAACGTAGCCACTCGCATAGCTGCTGTCGGTGGCACTCATTTTGAAAACGCCATCCCAGTACACGGAGACCACGTTCCCATGGAAGTCGAGCTTGAGGTCGTGCGGGTTGAGGTTAAAGGTCACGGGAGCAGCCGCAAGCTGAACCGCCCCATTGTTGATGTTCCACTGTGACACTGAATAAAGAATCATCTGACCCGATTCCGGATACAGCCAGATTGCATAGCCTGCACCGGTAGCCGGATTGACGCGGCCACGAACGCCGCCTGGCCAGTTCGACAAGTTCGACAGCTTGATGGTGCTGTCGAAAATGTAGTCACTCCACGACGGGCTTCCTGCGCATGACTGACTGAATCCGAGCCCGCTATAGGAGTAACTTCCGTTCGAAACGCTCCAGCCATTTCCAAAGCCCATCGGCGAGATGATCCATCCCGTCCCCAGGTCTTGGAAGTTTTCGTTCATGTCGGCGGTGAGCACTTGTAGCGTAACCGGAATGTTCTGCGGAGAATTGCCCACTCCACTCGCGGTTACGGTCACATTTGCGTTGTAGGTGCCAACAGCAAGTCCCACAGGATTGACCGAGACGGTCAGCGTTTGCGGCGCGGCTCCGCTGTTCGGCGTAACCGACAGCCATGGCGCGGTGGTAGTCGCGGTCAGGTTGAACGTTCCAAAGCCGCCACCGTTTACGACCTGCAACGTCTGTGAACCTATCGGCTGTGAACCTACTGCGAAAAAGTTCAAAATGCCAGGCGTTGTGACAATCGAGGGTGGCTGAGCAACCACTGTCAATTGAACGTTAACAGGATGAGCTGGCGTAGGTGTTCCCAGCGCCACGAAGTTGACAACTCCGTTGTAGGTTCCAGGAGTCAGGCTGGATGCCGCGACTGAAATCTGCGGAGTTGCGGAGGTCGTGCCTGAAGCCGGTGAAACTGTGAGCCACGATGCATTGCTCACTCCGGTCCAGACAACCGCTCCGCCAGTTCCGGTCAGTTGCACATTTTGCGGCGCAGCACCGCTTCCGAAATTGGCAGAGAAGGTCAATGATCCAGGCGCCACGGTCATCGAACCCGGGTTCGCTGTGGGTGCGGTGACAAGCACATTGGTGAAGCTGACCACCTGACTTGAAACATCGAGGGCGATTGCGCCCGACGCGTACGTCGCATCGGTTACGGTGATAACGACACTACCATCGTAAAGAACTTGAATCTGGCTTCCATTGAACGAAAGCTGCACGTTGTGGAAGCTTGTCGTGTCAAATCGAACGCTGCTTTGCCCGAGTTGTACAAGACCCGTATCGATATTCCACCCTGTATTGCGGAATAACTTAACAACGCCCTCAACCGGGTAGAGCCACACCGCGTATCCACCCCCGGTGGCGGGATTGATGCGTCCGCGAATTCCGCCGGGATAGTCGTTTAGCGTAGCCAGCTTAACGGCAACGTTCAGGTTGTAGTTCGTCCATCCCGAATCACCCGCATAAACCTGGGTGTGTCCGCCTCCGTTGTATTGGAGTGCGCCATTGCTCACGGACCAATTCGATGCCAGACCGAGCGGGGACACCGCCCAGCCATTCATGGTCCCGTCGGCAAAGTTCGAGAACAGCCAGAGATTCGTGACGACCAATGAGACATTGATGGTCTGCGGCCCGCTGTTCGAACCTGCCGCATTGATGGTGATGGTGCCGGAGTACGTCCCGGTCGCCAGTTGTGACGAGTTAACAGATACCGAAAGCGCCGCCGGAGTCGTTCCTGATGCCGGAACAATCAACCAACTGGCGTTTGAAGATGCGGTCCAATTCAGGGTTCCGCTGCCCTGGTTGTAGACATTTACGGTTTGCGGAGACGGATTACCTTGTCCGGCAAATGCCGCAAACTGCAGCGAGGACGGAGCCGCTAACAGAGAAGGAGGAGCTCCTGGCATTGATGAAGCCGGAATATAAACTACGTCCACCCAATAGTAATCGGACTGGAAGGTCGAGGTCGGGAAACCGCTGACCCCTGTATATGCATATACGCCGTTGCTGCCATCCGTTCCATCCTGCAGTAGGTGCAGAGGCGGAGCATCGGATGGAGAGCTGGCGAAGAAGAACGGCGAATACGAGTAGTGACCGGTAGGAGTGAAATACGAAGCTACATAAGTCGTATTTGCCTTGACCGCCACCGGAGAGCTGAAGCTGACTTGCTGCCATCCTGAAGCGGTTTCATTCGTGAATGTAGCTGTTGCCAGGCGCGTACCTGTATTCGTCCACAGGCTTCCAAAATGCGTCCCGGTATTTGTACTCGCTTTGTAAAAGCGTATTCCGGTGATGTATCCATCGAAATCGGCGCGGAAGCGCACCCCAAGCTCGACTGGTTTCGCATCTCCGCTGTCGACCACCGCCGGAGTGCTGCTCGACGGCACGTCAGTGCAGGGGCAATCTGGCGGGGCGACCGTGACCGTTGAGGTCGATGCTACACCAATGTTTCCGCTATCGTCGATGGCACGAGCTTCCAGAGTTACGCTGCCAAGAAGGTTCGGCTTCCAACTGTACGTCCAGCTTTCCCTTCCGGTGGCCGGGTGCCAGGTGCTTCCACCGTCTGTCGAGACTTCCACGCCTCCCACCACGCCACCCGAATCGGATGCCGTTCCACTGATCGTAGTCGTGGCGCCGGTTTGGACACTGCCACCATTTCTCGGAGTCGTAACGGTGGAAGCCGGAGCAATAGTGTCAGTCGATTTCGTGGCCTTGGTAAGGCCGGAAATTATCGTCGCTGGCTGAACGCCCATATCAGCGAACAAGTTCACAGTCGCCTGCTGCATCGGAGTACTTGCAGCCGTATTGGGCGAAAAGAATGGATTGTCGTGAGTACTGTCGAGCCCCCAGCTCCATTGGACCGTACCGGCGCCAAAGACAAGTGCTCCGCTCGAGGCTTTGTAAAATGTCAGGTGATGGGTAGCGCTGCCGGCGCCGTAAGTTGCGCCTTGATCAAGAAGTAAATCAGTAGTAAGCGGATAGGTGGCTGTAGATAACCGTATTAATCCGGCTGGCCGCGCGCCGTTATCGATGTCCTCGTCCCACTCATAACCTAAGGTAGAACTTGGCAGTGTAGCCGTCTGGCCCGGACTCTGAGCTCCTACACTCGTGTTCCGCCAGAATCGCATGCGGCCATCTGCATACGGTACCTGAATGGAAAGCGTGCCCGGGCTATCGGTGCCCGGACCATTCACCATGAACAGCGTGCCTGTCAGTCCGTTTTCAGGGCGATTGCCGTCTGCAGGAGGACTAAAGCGATTGTCACGCCAGGTGCCTGTCCAAGTCGGAGGATCCAACGGGTCAAGCGGGGCGGCATTGAGAGTTTCCTTATAGCAAACTAGCGTGCGATTCGGGGTGTTGGTTCCGTCGATGCTATTTTCCAGCCGGGTCTTCCAAAAAACTTCGTTGCCGCTGAAGAATGCCATGTTGACCCCGGCATTTCTTGCAGCCTCTACGTTGTTGCGATGAGGGCCAGACCAATATTCATCGTGGCCGGTTGAAAGATACAACTTATGGTTCAGAATCAGACTGCCCGAGCGGGCCGCATCGATGCCAGTGAAATAAGTTACATCGTACCCATTGGCCTCGAGGAAACGCACCATCGGATACTCAGCACCAAAGAGCCAGGTCACTGACTCAGCGCCAAATCCGCGGGTATCGAATGGACGGTTATAACTTACTTTATAGGCGCGGTTCGTGACGTCGAATTCGGAATCTGGCCCATAAAGGCTTGCCCCACCATAACCGTTGTAGGCCTGCCAGGTCTCGTCCGAAGTCTGGAACAGTATGGCGGAGTGGCTTGCGTCATTTCGTACGACAAAAACGATGTGACTGTCACCTCCCGTATCGGTTCTGATCAGGTGAGCAACATAGATTCCTGAGACCGCGTTACTCGGCACCGTCCAGGACGCAGATATAGCCCAATTGCCGCAGTCAACGAGCTTTGTTCCCACGTCGGTCATGCATGGAGGCTGAGTCTGCGGAAGCCTGGCCGACGGTGTTACATGGGCCATCAATCTCGCACCCATTCCGCCGTAGTAGCCGAGGCGATAGATGTCGATGGTGTAGCGAGAAGCGTTTGTATCGATCTTGAACGATATCGTCTGCCCGACGTTAACGCTGATATCTGTCGCAAAGCCTTGTATTGTGGGATCACCGGCCCCACTGCTATTCAGGTCCCACTGCGTGTCGGGCGTGCCAGTTTGGCAGTTTTCTGCCTCAATAGCGTTTGCTGGCGCGCTGCAGCTGCCAAAGGCGAACACAGGAGCAAATAACAGCAAAAATGCGGCGCCAAGGAGAGTAAGACTTCGATTATTTACTTTCATTTTTTCCTCGAGAGATTTTCCAGCCTGCTTCAAGCCGTAAGACTAAGTTGCGGTTCGATCAGGTGAGCACAGCAAGCTAACTACCACAGTGTTTCAGTACGCCCCATCTCCCAAAAGCACTGCACGCGGTGTGCGGAGAAGGATCTTTATGTCCAGCCAGACAGACCAGGTCCTTGCGTACCTGATATCCAGACGGACCATTTCGTCGAATTTCACGCGGCTTCGGCCGCTGACTTGCCACAGCCCCGTAATTCCAGGCTTCGCTTCCATCAGGCGGCCACGGTGCCAAATGTCATATTCGTCCACTTCGTACTGAATCGGCGGCCGCGGCCCGACCAGTGACATTTCACCTTTTAGGACGTTGATAAGTTGCGGCAATTCATCAAGGCTCGTTCGCCGCAGAAATGATCCAATGCGCGTGATGCGCGGATCGCGGGTCATTTTGTAAACGCCGGTTCCGTTGCCGTTGCCGTTTGAATGCGCCTGCGCATTTCCCGCGATCAGCTTCTTTACGTACTCTTTGTGCGCAGCAGCGTCGTTATTCACGTACATGGTGCGAAACTTCAGGAACGTGAACGGCATGCCATGTTGCCCGATTCGCTGCTGGCGAAAGAACACCGGCCCTTTCGACGAAAGCTTCACCAGGGCCGCAATCGCGAGGAACAAAGGAGCAATCAACAGCAGACCGACTCCGCTTCCTGCCACATCAATCATCCTTTTAACTGCAAAAGCATATTTCCTGCGGTCATCAAGATCGGAATGGTCCGGGTAGAGTGTCGGATTGCTCGGCCGGTCGAATGTGTCACCGTCCCATGGCTCAGGAAAAACGTGGAACGAAATGCTGATCTGGTTCAGTTGATCGAGTGTCAACGCGCGGCTCAGGGTTTCACTTACCCGGTTCATCATGGTGCTGACAACAGTGTTCTTGTCGTCGATGATGATTTCCGTATAGATAACTCCTATGACGGAGTAGTCCTTGTACCAGCCCACCATGTCCGTCTCGCGGGTCGATTCCGAAAGCGCGGTGATCAGCCTGCCCAGAACTCTGCGGTTTCCTTCAGCGACTTTGGCGTCACCGAAGTTCAACAACATGAGCAAGAACGGCTTTTTCGATCTCTCCGTGCGCTTCCGCTCGATCGCGAGCGTACGCTGAAACGTCTCTTCCCCGAGTACAACCCGGTCGCAGGCCGGGATCGCCGGCGCGGGCGCCACGCCCGCAACGCTTCCATTACTGCTTGAACGCCGAGAACTCACAAGTCACTCTCCTGTTTCAATGAGGCTGGAGTAAGGGTTTTCTGGATTAACTTTTCGACTTAGGGGAGGACTGGGGGGAGAATCCTTTATGCACTAACTTCATGAATGCTGTCAATCACGAAATCCTGATCTTCTTCCGTCATCGTGTGGAACAGCGGAAGAATGATGCAGTTGTCGGCGACCGATTCCGTCTGTTGTAACCCGCTTGCCGAACGGCTATCTGCGTAAGGCTGCTCACGATGAGTCGCCATGATTCCGCGGCGGCTCGAAACTCCGCGGTTGAGCAACTCCTGCATAAGCTGATCGCGAGTAAGTAGTGCTGAATCAGTTAAACGAACCATGTAGGACTGGAAATTATGCCGATACCCCACCGGCTCAACTGGAGGCAGCATCCAGTTAATGTCCGCCAGCGCATCCGAGTAACGCATGGCCAAGTGTCTGCGACGGGCAATCATTTGATCCAGCCGTTGTAACTGCACCAGGCCGAGCGCGGCCTGCATGTCGGTCATCCGGTAGTTAAAGCCAACCTCGGGATAGCTTTCAGAAACGATCTGCGTCGAACTATGCCGCGCGAGATCGGAAACGCTCATCGCGTGCTGGCGCATCTTGCGCAGGCGGTCGGCAATTTTTGCGTCCGCGGTTGTGATCATTCCGCCTTCACCGGTCGTCAGAATCTTGCGAGGATGAAAGCTGAAGCAAGCCATCAGCGTGTGGGGCATGCCAATGCGTTGTCCGTCATATTCAGAGCCGATCGCGCAAGCCGCATCTTCGATCACTACCAGGCCGTGCCGCTTCGCAATGGCTGCGATGGCCGCGATGTCGGCCGGTAGCCCGATCTGATGAACCAGCAGAATCGCCGTTGTTTTGGGCGTAATCGCGGCTTCGATCTTTGCCGGATCCATGTTGTAAGTCATAGGATCGACATCGACGAAGACCGGCGTCGCGCCAACGTAGCGGATGGAGTTCGCAGTTGCGATAAACGACAGGCTCGGACAAAGGACTTCATCACTAGCCTTGATCTCCGCCGCCACAAAGGCCATGTGCAAAGCCGTGGTGCAGGAAGAAACTGCGATCGCATGCTCCGCGCCGACGTATTGAGCAAAGCGCTTTTCGAACTCGGCGACCTTGGGCCCCTGGCTTACCCAGCCACTGCGCAGGACCTCGAGTACCGCAGCTTCTTCTTCCCTGCCGATGAACGGCCGGGCTACAGGAATGTTTTTTGTGATGGTTGCGGTGCTCATCGGGCCTCCGTGGCTACAGCGACTGGCGTCAGCGTGCGCTTCCACTCAATCAGGCGGCGCAGCCCTTCTTCAAGTGATACTTCAGCTTTAAACCCGAGCAGCTTCTCAGCCTTCGCCGTTGACGCCTTGCGCACCTGAACGTTTCCTACTTTGCGCGCCTCGCGATATTCCGGCTTGCGGGTCGAGTCCATAGATTTCAACATCATCTGGCAGAGTTCGTTCAGGCTGGTCTGAACTCCAGTGCCGACATTGAATGCTTCGTCAGTGACGTCGTTCTGCGCCGCCAGAATGTTGGCACGGGCAATGTCGTCGACGAAGATAAAATCCATTGCCTGCTTTCCATCGCCGAAGATCAGCGGAGACTTGTCGCCCTCGATCGCGTCCATCCAACGAATCATCACTTCCGTATAAACGCCTACCGTGTCCATGCGAGGTCCGTACGCGTTGAAGTAACGGAAAGCAACATAAGGAAGGCCGAACATCGTGTAATAAGCACGTAGCATCTGCTCGTTTGCAATCTTGCCTGCCCCATACATCGTGCGATTGTTGAACGGATGATCTTCGTCGATCGGCAGGTATGAAGGCTCGCCGTAAACTGACGCCGACGACGCCGCAATGATCTTCTTCACCTTGTGGCGAACCGAAGATTCGAGCAGGTTCTGCATGCCGTCGATCAGGACTTCCACGGCTTCCCGGGGCACTTCAGCGCAACGCGTAATCCGCAGCGCCGCCTGATGAAATACATAGTCCGCTCCGTTGCACAGGTCATCGACCAACGCCGCATCGCGGATGTCGCCCTCGACCACTTTCACGCCGCCCCGCTGCATCGCAGATTCCAGGTTGCTCCAGCTTCCGCGAACGAAATTGTCGAGCACGCGAACTTCAGCGGCTCCCGCATCGAGCAACTGATCGACGATCGTGCTCCCAATGAATCCTGCCCCACCAGTTACGAAGCAACACGAGCCCTCAAGACGGTTCGGCTTTTCGCTCTTCATAAACTCCTTCGAATTAAACACGCGGTTTCTCCTCGTCATTGCGGAAGCGCAGCACCTTCGCGGGCGCTCCGGCAACGATTGCGTACTCAGGAACATCATTGGTTACAACTGATCCAGCGCCCACGATCGAGTGCGCCCCGATATTGATGCCCGGCAGAATACTCGCATTCATGCCGATGTCCGCGCCGAGCCCAACTCGCACTGGCTTGATAACCAGCCCAGTCGCAATGATCGGCACATTCCTCGGCTCGCCGGTATGAGCAGATCCGAGCACTTTCGCGCCCGGCCCCCAGCCAACGTAGTCTTCCAGAATGATGTCGCGCGCATCGAAGTACGCCTGCGGCCCGATCCACACGTGATTGCCGATCTTGCAGGTGCCATCGAACCGACCTTGAATCATCGTCTGCGCGCCGATAAATACTGAATCTCCGAATTCCATCGTCTCCGGATGCTTGAGAACCACCTGTGGCGCAACCTGCAAGTCATTACCGACCGACTTGCAGAGAGAGCGCATGATGACGCGGCGCATCATGGCGTCAAATACGCCCTCTCCCGAGCGGAACTGGCCAAACATCTCAAGCAGCTCTTCGCGCGAGCGGGCCGACTTCAGCCATGCGGCGAAATCGCGTTCCCAGGAAGGGTCCTGGCGCGTTTCCCGCAGGCCGAATGTCGCGGCCACTTGGCGGATTGCTACTTCGTGACCGTTTGCTGAGTGCATGCCAAAGACTCCAGTACGACGTTCGCAACGCGTTCCACTTCTGCATCCGTCATGAACGGGTGCATCGGCAGAGAGAGGATGTGACTCGACAGGTGTTCAGAAACCGGGAACGCGCCCTTCTCGTATCCCAGATCTTTGTACGCAACCTGCAGGTGTAACGGCACGGGATAGTGCAGACCAGTCTCAATTCCAGCGTCGTTCAGAGCCTGCTTGAGCGCCTCGCGGTCATCCGCCTGGATGACATAGAGGTGATACACGTGCTCTCCCCAGCCCATCTCAGAAGGCAGCGTGATCGGAGCGTCACCAAGCAACTCCTGGTAGCGCTTCGCAATCTCGCGCCGGCGGGCATTCCAGCCATCGAGCTTCTTCAACTTCACATTGAGGAAGCCGCCCTGCAGACCTTCGAGACGGAAGTTGAATCCCGGAACGTTGTGCTCGTACTTCTTCACCGATCCGTGATCGCGCAGCATGCGCATCTTCTGAGCAAAAACCGGATCATTGGTGACAACGCCGCCACCTTCGCCGAGCGCTCCCAGGTTCTTGCCGGGATAGAAGCTGAAGCAACCGGCGATACCGAACGCGCCAACGCGCTTCCCTTTGTAGGTCGCACCGTGCGCCTGGCACGCATCTTCAACCAGGTAGAGGTTGTGACGCTTCGCAATCGCCATCAGCGCATCGAGATCAACCGATTGTCCATAGAGATGGACCGGCAAGAGCGCTTTCGTCTTCGGCGTAATCGCCGCTTCAACCAGTTGCGGATCCATGGTGTAGGAGACGGGATCGGCATCCACGAACACCGGGCGAGCACCCACCGCGCTGATCGCTTCAGCGGTCGCAATGAAAGTATTCGCAACCGTGATCACTTCATCGCCCGGTCCGATTTCAAGCGCCTCAAGCACGAGCTGGAGAGCTGTGGTTCCGTTGTTCACCGCAAGGCATTCCTTCGCGCCCACGTACTGTGCGAAGGCTTGCTCGAAAGCCACAACTTCAGGGCCCAAAATGAACGATGATTTCTTCAGCACCCGGCGGAATACTTCCACCAGTTCTTCTTCAATATCCCGGTGCTGTGCGTATAAATCGACGAAAGCTACTTTGTTCGGATTGTTCATGCTGCAACCACCTTTCTCATCATGCGAGCTGGGTTACCGGCAACGATGGCGTTGTCCGGGACATCACGAGTTACGACGCTGCCGGCGCCGATGATGGCGTTTTCACCGATCGTGACACCGCACAGAATCGTGCAACTGGTTCCGATCGAAGCGCCTTTCTTCACCAGGGTCTTCACCACGCCCCAGTCGGCTTCCGATTGTGGGGTTCCGTCCTGGTTCGTCGCCCGAGGATATTTGTCATTGATGAACGACACGTTGTGGCCAATGAAAACTTCATCCTCGATCGTCACTCCTTCGCAGATGAATGTGTGGCTCGACACTTTCACGTTCTTGCCGATGAAAGCGTTCTTCTGAATCTCAACAAACGTGCCCACCCGGCTGCCCTCTCCAATTTCACATCCGTAAAGATTGACGAAAGCATAGATTGCTACGTTTGGCCCCAGCTTTACGTCTGGAGCGATCCTGCAAAACTCACGCATTTAAGGTTCTCCTGGTTAAATTGTTGAAGTTGTGGGAGGGCTTTTAGGTGGAAATTCTGAACTAATCTGCTGCTGCAACGTTCGAACTCGCCAATAGCTGACTGATCGACGGGTGCTCTTCTCTCATGCTCACCAATCGGCCGTTCTGCTCGATTGACCGCTGGGCGGCTTCGAGCATTCGGACCACGCGCAACCCGGCATAACCATCGCTTAGCGCAGCACGCTTCTCGTTGATAGAAGCCACAAATTCTTTCGCCATCAGGCGAAGCGCTTCGCTGTTTTCAAGCTGCGGCGTAAGCACGTCGCCATTGCGGTAGCCGGTAAGCATCTTCTCGCGACGTTCCGGGTCCTGGGTCTGAACAACCCCTTTGTCGTAAACCTTGATCTTCTCGCTAGCTTCGGTGTCATCGTAAACCACCATCTTCTTGCTGCCGCCAAGCAATGTCTTGCGGACCTTCACAGGCGCCAGCCAGTTCAGGTGGAAATGTGCAATCAGGTTGCCGTCGAACTGCGCCGTGACGTAGGCAATGTTCTCGTACGGCGTGTTCAAATGCTTCACGCCAGTTGCCGAAATTGCTACCGGCTCACGCTCAAGCAGGTAATCCATGATGGAAAAGTCGTGCGGAGCCAGGTCCCAGAGAACGTTCGTATCGCTCTGTACCAGGCCCAAGCTGATGCGGATGGAATCGAAGTAAAGTATCTGGCCGATTTCGCCCGAATCAACCAGCGCTTTCATGCGGCGCACGGCGCTCGTGTACAAGAAGGTGTGATCGACCATGAGGTTCTTGCCCACGGATTCGGCAAGCTCAATCAGGTCCATGACCTGTGCTGAAGTTTGCGCCAGCGGCTTTTCAACCAGCACATGCTTTCTCGCCTGCAGTGCCTGCTTGGCAAACGGATAGTGCGACGAAACGGGCGTCGCCAACACAACCGCATCGATCCGTGGATCCGCCAGTACCGCGGCATAACTCTGTGTCACTTCGATGGCCGGATAGCGTTTCTTGGCCTTGTTCAGCGCGCGCGCGTCAAAGTCGCACACCAATACGACTTCCGCCTCCTCCAACTCACAAAAGTTTCTTAGCAGGTTCTGTCCCCAGTACCCGTAACCTACAACAGCAACCTTCAAAGTAGACATAAATCCATTCTCCATGTACTTGATTTGGGATTTGTATTTCTTTAGGAGGAGGTAAGAAAGTCTAAGCTTCGATTACCGGTTGATAGTAGTAATCGCTCTTTTTTGTATTGGTAGATCCGTTGAGCAACGCTCCCAACAGCTTCGAGGGCTCAATTGCTTCAATGCCGCGCTTTAGCTGGTCCCGCTCTGTCGTCCCTTGCCGCGCAACTAGCATTACACCGTCACTCATGCGCATCCAGATACTCGTGTCAGCGAGGGGAAGTACCGGAGGCGTATCGATCACGATCCAATCGAACCAGCTCGTCAGTTGCTCCATGAGCGCTGCCAGCTTTCCCGACTGGAGTAATTCAAGGGGATTACGGGGGATGTTTCCGGCGGGCAGGACCCAAAGGCCAGCATCTTCTAAATGATAGATACTGGAAATTGGACCGCCTTCGCCCTGCAACCATTCGCTGATACCGGAAATCTTGCCCAGCCCGAACAGACGCGCGACCGAAGGCCGGCGAAGGTCGCCATCGACCAGTAACGTCTTCTGATTCGTTCGCCGCGCAAGGGCGCATGCCAGGTTGGCTGCCGTCATGCTCTTGCCTTCCTGCGGAATCGTGCTGGTGACGAGTACTTTCTTTAACGGCCGGTTCTGCTGCATCTGCCGCAACCGCACGGCAAGGAAGCGGAACTTCTCTGCCGCCAGGCTTTCTTTGTCAGTGACGCAAACCACCCGGCTTTGCGGCGGGACTAGAACATTCAGGTTCTGAAACTGGCTGAACTGGTCCTGCCTGAACTGGTCCTGTCTGAACTGGTCCTGTCTGAACTGGTCCTGACTAAATGGATCAAAGCCAACGGGCTTTACCGGCGCCTCGGAAGCGACCAGCCGGGAAGCAATCGGAATCACCGGCGCAGGCTCCACGGCCGACTTAAGCACCGAGAGCACTGTCGCTTCGCCTTCGCTCATCGGCTCGTCGAGTACCGCAGTTTTCGCCCGTGCAGCAGCGGTCCTCCGCTCGGCTGCTTCCAGTAGCTCGGCAGCCGCTGCGGCGGACGGAATCTCAATCTCGGCCTGTTCCAGCGCCGATTTCTGTAATGCGTCGAATATATGGCTCATGCTTGTCGGAATCTTGCTGCGACGGGAGCCGGGGGCTGACTTTCGTGCGCGAGCGGTTTTTGCGTCGTTGAGTACAACTCCAGCAGCATCTTCGCTGCCCGTTGAAGATCGTTCTCGTCCATGCTTTTTTCAACCTCGGCCGGACGCACAACATTCAGGCGAAAATCTCTCGCAATCTCATCGATCATTTCCGGCGTAATCGATAGAGCGTGCTTGGCGTAGCCGGAAACCAGAGCGTTCTCACAGATCGTATTGATCAGGCGTGGAATGCCACGCGAATGCCGATAAATAGCATCCACCGTTTTCGCCGGGAAAACTACATCCGCCTTTCCACCAACCACTGCGATCCGCTTTTCGATGTAACCCTGTGTCTCTTCAAAGCTCAACGGCTCGAGGTGCGAGCGGATGGCGATCCTTTGCTTCAGCTGCGTGAGCTTCACCGAATCGAGCTTTTCATCCAGCTCCGGCTGGCCTACCAGCACGATCTGCAGCAGTTTCTTTTCCGCGGTCTCAAGATTTGTAAGCAGCCGCACTTCCTCAAGCGCATCTACGGAAAGATGGTGCGCCTCATCAACAATGAGCACCGTCGTGAGTTTATTCAGTCCGCGGTTGACTACATAGTTGCAAAGATCAAATAGCAGCTCGCCCTTGTTCTTCCCCGCTGACGGTAGTCCGAAATCGCTCACGATATATTGCAGAAATTCGTTCGGTGCAAGCCGACTATTGAACAGATATGCGTACGAAACATCTCTGCTCTGCTTGAGTAGCTGAAGTAGGCAACGAAGCAGCAGGGTTTTCCCAGTCCCCACCTGGCCAGTAAGTACGACAAAGCCTTTGTGCCAGCGCACTCCGTAGTAGAGCGCTGCCAATGCCTCATTGTGCCGTTTCGTCGGAAACAAGAACGACGGATCAGGAGTGATCTCGAATGGTCCGCGCTTCAGGTTGTAAAAGGATTCGTACATTGTCTGCTCGAACTTACCCGTGCAAGTAACTGAACGCTGATCCTACTAAGATGGTGGCAAATACTACCGCTGCCGTTGCCCATCCCAGTAACATTTTTCTTTTCGCGCTTTGCTGATCGGAAACATTAACCACCAGCGGAATCTCGGCAATTATGCCGACCGGCAACATGTCTTTGATTTCCTTTTCGCTATGCAGACGGTCATCGGTCATTTCGAGCAGGGCCACTACGCCGGCGCCCAGCGCCAATCCGAAAGCCAGACCGAATCCGCAAAACTTCAGCCGGTTCGGGAAATCCGGCTTCACCGGCAAGCTCGGCGGATCGAGAATGCGGAAACGTTCGCCTTGTTGCACCAGCTCCATGCTGGTCGCGCGCTGCGATTCATTCTTCTTCTTGAGCAAGTCGTCGTAGTCGGATTTTGATTGATCGTAGCCGCGCGTCAGGTCGGCAAGTTGTTGCTCGCGAATTGGCTCCTGATTTAGCCGCGCCTGATATTCGCCAATCTTCGCGCCCAGATCTTTCATCGACCGCTCGCGGTTCGAAATCTCTAGTTCATTCGCCTGCAACTGACTCTTGATTTGCGCCATCGGGGACGGTGTTCCGCTCGTCGTGATCGCATCCGAGGCGGAAGAAGAAGTATCTTGCGTAGCAGCGCTTCTCGCCTTCAGGTCGGCAACGATCTGCTCCCGCATCTTTTCCGTTTTCGCGATCTGCTCTTTCAGCTTCCGGACATCCGGATGACGCTCCGTGTAGCGCGAGCTCAAGTCTGCAAGCTGTGCCTTTTCTTTGCTGAGTTCGTCATCAATCGCCGGCAGACCAAGCGACGAACCGTCGCCCGACTTTGGCGAAATCTGCAGCGTCCGGTATTGGTCGTACAGACTCTGCAGGTATGCATGCTGCTGTTTGGCAGCCGTCAGCGCGTCTGTTTCCCCCTGCAATTGCCCCTGAAGTCCACTCAGAATCTGCAGGTTCGCATTCAATTGCCCGGGCAGTTCACCCATGTGCTGGCTCTTAAACACCCGGACTTTCTCTTCCTGGTCGGCCAGATTTTTACGTGCGATCTCGAGCTGGTCGGCAAGGAATTTAGTCGTATCTTCCGACTGCTGCTGGCGAACTTCCAAATTCTTATTGATGAACAGGTTTGTCAGTTCGCTGGTTACCTGCTGCGCCGTATTGGGATCACCGGAGGTGTAATAGACGTTGAACGCTGTGACCTGGTTTGTGGCGTCTCGAACCAGTTGGATATCGATGTCCTTCCGCATGCGCTCTACTTTGTCGTCCTGGTTCGCGTGGCTCTCGTACAAATGAAACTCGTCGATGATGTGCAGCAGGCGCGTGCGGCTCAAGATTTCCTGAGTGATGTTCTGCAGCCGTGCCCCAAGGTCATCAGAAACATTGGGCGTGACGTAGTCCTTTGGCATGGTCGGCTGTTCGACAAGGATCAATGTGCCCGAACGATAGCGCGGCGACAGGAACCAACTGCTGCCCCAAACGAGGACCCAGCCAAAAAACAGCGGGATCAGAAACTGCAAGTAACGCCGCTTGGCGATCCCCAGCACTTGTGCCAGGTTAATCCCACCTGAATTCTGTTCTTCGAAGTCTTGCGTCATGTTTTTCTCTGACTATCTGCCTATGGGCCGCGAGAAGTTGTAACTGAGTGAAATGCGTCCCTGATTCGTATCGGGCGATATAGCCGCGATTCCGCTGTAGCTCTGGTGCAGCCTCGAATAGTCCACACTAACCGAGAAACGTTCCCCGAGTTGCCGTTGCAGCGAACCTGTCGCTGAGAGCGTGTGCCCATTACTGGGCCCTTGCGACAGAAATGGGATCGGATTCAACACATTGAAATTGGAGTAGCCCGCCGAAATCCCCATGCCCAGGTTTCGCGTGAGCTTGTGCTGAAGCGAGGTGCTGGCGCCATTCTGGTGGACAGCCCCGCTCAACCCGCCACCCGGGGCGATTATGTGTGAATAGCTGAGCACCATGTTGGTCGAGCGTCCCTGCCACGAAAGGCTCGCCCCGGCCGCCGGAGACCAGGCGTGTGCAGCCGGAAAGATCGACTCCTGCGTATTCGAATATTGCGGCCCACCAAAGAATGACAGCGAAACTTTTGGCTGGAAGTAAAAGGTGTAATAGAGCATCACGCCGTGCGTTTGTGTTTCGGATTGGAATCCGGTGGGATACGCCAGGATTTGCTGGTACTGATAGGTCACGCCGACGTAGTGCCTTCCAGAAAGCCGATGATTGTAGAAGGCAGACCCCGATCGTGAAGTCGAATCAAACAGCCCAGGCACTTCCGAAGTATCCGGGTAATGCAAGTTCGAGAACGTTCCGCTGAAGCCGAACATTCCATTCGGAGCAAACTGATGAGTCAACTGTGCGGTTCCAACGTTCCTGATCTGGTCGGCCACTGGCGCGTAAACCGTCACGGGTGATGCCTGCGCCACCCCGAAACTGGCATTTCCATTTACACCCGGTTGGTTCAGCACATTTGACATTCGACTAAACGAGTCCACCAGACTGAGCGTGGTGTGCCGCGTCAACCGGTAACTAACGTCCACATCCGCGCTGCCATCTGCTTCGTTCCGACCCGACGTGTGCTGGTAATAGGTGAAACCGGGCGTCACGGTGAATTGTGAGTGCAGCCGCGAAGTCGTTTCATCCAGCGAAAGATAAGGCCAAACGGAGTAACTTTCGTCGCCCACCGGACGTGAAGACTGCCCGCCAAGCACGTTGTCGTCATATGTCGTAGTGAACGTCACGCCAGTCCGCAGATAGTTCGATCGCTCGTCCGAGCCAACCACTTCCGGATACGATTCCGCGCTTACCGGAGGCGGAACCGTCATCCGCATATCGTCGTTCCCTTCCGGAATCACGGGCGTCTCGGGGGCGTTGTCCTGCGACCACAGCGGCATCGCAGCCAACAGCATCACGATCAGGAGGAGATTTTTCTTTGCCATTGAGACTCTACTCACTACGGGACCACGATCGTGTCGTTCGGCAGCAGGTTAATGTTCTGGGAAACGTTCTTGCCTTTGATCACGTCTTTGTAGTTGAAGGGCATGCGCTCGGTGCCGTTCGCATTCTGCCGCAGGATGTAAATCGACTTTTCTTTCGCGAAGTCCCGGAACCCGCCGGCTACTGCGATCGCATCGAGCACGGTTGAAGAGTTCGTCAATGAATACGAACCCGGCCGCGCCACCATTCCCAGGATGTTGAATTTCTTGCTGTTGATCTGCTGAACAATTACCGTAACTTCCGGCTCGGAGATAAAGCTCTGCAGTTTGCCGGCGATATCCTGCTCCAGCTTCAACGGCGTTAATCCGGCAGCCTGTACTTCTCCAGCCAAGGGCAGTGAAATCTTTCCGTCCGAACGCACCGGAACAGAACGCGAAATATCGGGCTCTTTCCAAACGTTGATCGCCAGCACATCGTTCGCGCCAATCACGAAGCTATTGTCGTGCGCCTGCACGGCCGGAGCGTCCACCGGCTTGTTCAACGATGCCACCGTTACTGGAGCGTCGGGCTTGGCATCAGCCTTGGCATCTTGCGTTTTTGCATCCTGCGCCGCCAGCCACATCGGCGCCACCAAGCAGATTGCCAGTGCAACCGTGCTGACCCTGTTTTTGAAACTCAATTTCATAGCTGCTCCAGGACTCTGAGAATACTTTTTAATTTGCCTTGCCGTTGCCCTTCAAGGGATGACCATTCCCTCTGAAGCCATTGCCGCTCACGAATGGGAGCGCGAGCGAGTCCGGCGAACTCATGTGATATTGCTCAATCTTGTAAAGCATCGTTCTGTAGCTGACTTTCAGCAGCCGGGCCGCCGCTTTGCGGTTCCACCCGGTTCTCTCGAGCGCAGCCCCAATCGCATTTCGCTCGGCCTCGGTCTTCACATCGTTAATCAGAGACTTCAGCGATTTTCCGCCGAATTCTTCAAATTCGTACTTCGCTGTCCCTAATCCATTAGAACTCACACGTGCCGAGTGGGACGCTCCAAACTCATGTCCGTCGATGGTCACGCCATGTATCTGATCGTCTCCGATCATCAAATATCGCTTGACAAAACTTTCAAGCTCTCGAACGTTGCCGGGCCAGCTATAGTGCTGGCAGGCATCGACAACCGCCGGTGCAAACTCGCGCTGCGGCAGTCCATAGTGACGCGACAGCTTGTGCATGAAGTGCTGCAGCAGAAGCGGAACTTCATCTTTACGTTGGCGCAGCGCCGGCACGTGAACGGTGAACGCGCTCAGCCTGTAGTAAAGATCTTCACGCAACTTCCCTTCTGCGTGCGCCCGCTCAACGTGGATGTCGCTGGCGGCAAGAATTCGCACGTCAATATCGACGTACTCTGAGCTTCCCGGCTTGCGAATCTGCTTCTCTTGAATCACGTGCAGTAACTTCTCTTGAAGACTCAGTGGCATCTCAACCACTTCGTCCAGGAAGATCGTGCCCCGGTCGCACAGCTCAAGCTTGCCCGGTGTTGCGGGCTCGTTCTTTCTGGCAAAGCTCCCGGCGTATCCGAAGAGCTCGCGCTCGAGCAGATCTCCCGGCAGCGCGGCGCAATTCACTTTCAGAAACCGGAATCCGGAGCGGACTGACAATTTGTGAATCAGGCGGGCAGTCGTTTCGCGGCCGCTTCCCGCCTCGCCCACAATCAGCACCGGAACGTCGGCCTGTGCCAGCAGTTCGGCCTGTGCCCGCAGCTTCTGCATTATCGGACTGGCGCCGACAAAGAACGCGTCTTCACCCAGTTGCTCAATGTTCTCGCTTGTGAACCCAGGAACCTCGTCGATAGGCGAAGCAAGGTGCCGGCGGATTGCCGACTCCAGCCGTTGCTCTTCGAATGGCCGCACCAGAAACTCCTGCGCGCCCAGGCGCACGGCCTCTTTCTCGCGCGAGCTGTCTTCGGGATGCGCCAGCAAAATGATCGGCACTTCGGGACGCGCTCTGCGCAGCCAGCGCAGCACGTGCAAACTGTCGGCGTCGCCGCGCGCCAGGTCGAGCAGCAAAACATCCGGGACTGCGCCGGACTGAATTCGCTCCAGCGCCTCCCAACCGCTGCCCGCTGTTTCCAGGTGCCAGGAGTTCGCTTCCCCAACCGCCCACAATGGCCGGAGAACCGAAGGCTCCCTGCTCACAACCAGCAACCGTACTGTCTGAGTTATTTTTTCCGACACGGGAAGAATTTTTCTCTGGGAGTTTTTGTTCAGCTCTTTGTCGAGCTGCTAAACCGGTTCAACTGCATACCCATCAATGCGGACTGACAAAGATCTTTGAATGGCATCGATGGAAACGACGAGAGTGGATTCACCGCTTCGCGCAACGAAAATGCCTTCGACTCCATTCAACGCACCGCTGCGGATGCGTACTCGCTGACCAATTTTCAGAAACGGATGAGCCTGCCAGGGAACATGTTCGGCAGCAATCCTGCGAATGGTTTCAATTTGCTCTTCAGGAATCGGAGTCCCTTCGGCCCGCGTTCCCACCAGGCTGTATACCCCGTCGATTCGCAGCGCCTTCAATCGCCCTTCATTCGTCGGCGTTAACTTCGCAAATACATAGCAACTGAAGAGAGGAAATTCGACTAGCTTTTTACGGTCGCTCCATTTCCGTACTTCACTTACCAGCGGAAGAAATGAGGTGACTCCGATTTCACGTAACCGCTGAGCAACAATTTTTTCGTGACGTGCACGCGTCAACAACGCATACCAGTTTTGTTCTTCCATTGTTGGCATTGCGATTGGCGCCGCCTCCCACGATTGAATCCATGTGCTCATAGCTTCGCCCTCTGGGTCACATTCCCTGCTTGACCCTGAAACTCACAGGACTTTTCGCGAACCGTTTTTACGACGGGAACGCAGTTATCAGGAGACGGACGCAATTACACGCCGTTAACGTTGATCACCGAGCAAGGGGGATGGGGAACTCCGAAGAGTTTGCTGCCCGAGATGCACCGAGAATAGGCCCGAGTGCAGCGACCTGCAAGAGGTACATGCTCTCCTCGAAGCTTTTCTCTGCCTGACGTGAGTGGATTTTCGCATCGCACGGGAAAGTGCCGCCAGAGCCGACCTTCTCTAGCGGTAGAGAAGTTTGGGCGTATTTCGGCCGCTCCAGATACGGTCACATGTGGCAGTTTCCTGCGGCAAAAAGGTGGTAAATGTAAGTAGCGGATTATCAGTCAGTTGCTGACTACAAATTCCCGCATTAGTGCCACTTTCGTGCCATTGTGCGGTTACTAGAGTTCCTTTAGGGTGCTGCGAAGTGAGTTGCAAGGGTCTGCACTGGGCTGCAAAGGAGCGGTATCTGTGAAAAATTTTGTGATTCTGCTCCTTGCGCCGGCAGGATGGTTCCGGTAAACTTCGTACATTGTTCGAGGCAGTAATTCTGTCGTTGTTGACGTCTTAATTTTTCTTTCTTCGTACCGGCTGGCCTCCCCCAAGTGCTCAGGATGTTTAACTGTTAGATCCTAGTCTCACCGACTAGGCCGTCGGGAGTTTTCCCCGACAATCGCTTGGAGGCGACCATGGAACGCGAGACCACGAGCAAACAGATTCGTGTCTTAGTTCTCGACAGTTCAGCCATTCACACCCAATTGCTGGCAGATGCTCTCAGGCGCGATCGCGCTTTGGACGTGACCAGTCTCGATTCCGCAAAATCCGTGGTCAAACATGTTGTGGAACGCGCCGCTGACGTTCTCGTGATCGGCACACATGTTGAAGAGCAGACTTATCGCGGATTCGAAACTCTGCGCGAACTACGTGCTTCACGCCCGGATACACGGGTGGTCGTGCTGCTCGATTCCTCGAAGCCTCAAGTTGTACTCGACGCATTCCGCGCAGGCGCCCGCGGAGTTTTCAGCCGCTCGGAATCAATTGAAAAGCTCTGCAAGTGCATCCGCTGCGTCCACAATGGCCAGATTTGGGCGAACAGCCGTGAAATGTCGCTCGCGTTGGAAGCCCTGGCCTCCGCGCCAACAGTAAATCCCGTCGACGCCAATGGCTTGAGTCTGCTATCGAAGCGGGAAAAAGAAATCGTGCAGAGCCTGGCTGAAGGCCTTACAAATCGTGAGATCGCCGAGCGCCTCGGTCTTAGCCAGCACACCGTAAAGAATTATTTGTTCCGGATTTTCGACAAGCTCGGGGTTTCCAGCCGTGTCGAACTCCTCTTCATGACTCTGAGCCAGGACACTCCGTCGCAGTCGGTGTTCAGCGGATTCTTGAAAAATTGCACCGACGGCGGTTTGCAGGACGACTCAATGCTCGCGGAGTGCCAGCAATCGGCTGAACAGGGATCTCCCATCGCGCAGTTGGTCCTCGCCCAGCTTTATAGCGCGCGCAAAACGAGCCCCACTGACATGTTGCTCGCTTACAAGTGGTATTTGATCGCCAGCTCGCAAATCTCGCGAGCGAGCAAGAGCTTCAGCAAGCGCATGACAATGGAACAGTTGCTCTACGCCGAAAAGATGGCAGCCGATTGGCTCAGAAAAAATCAGAAGTCAACCCCAGCGCCCGTCGCAGACATCAGTGAGCATCTTGCAGCAGTCGGACTTGGCGCAGCCTCGGACTAACACACCGGTGCCGACGACCGTCGCAGCCTGATCTGAGACACCTCAGCTCACACTGGTCCTTCACTTCTGTCATTCCGAGTCGTCCGGAGCCGCGCGACTAGGAATCTGTATTCCCGCGCCGCCTGCGGAGCCGCCGGCCGCCCCGGAGCCGCTGTTCCAGGCCTCAAGCTGTTCGCTCCGACTAGTTTCGAGAATTCAGCAACTAAGGCTTCCGGTCTATCTCTGACTCGACCTCAGTCTCGTGCTCAGGATCTCGAAGAAAGCTCTGTGAGACCTCTGTGTAACCCTGTGTTCTCTGTGGTCGAGCTTTTAAAGATCTCTGTGTAACTCTGTGTTCTCTGTGATCGAGCTTTTAAGGAATCGGATTTCGTTGAACCAAACCTAGCGAAGCATGACGAATGTGGAGGAATTAAGCAGGAAGGGACACGCCCGATTGTCCGGACTTAGAGCTGGTTTTCACTAAGTCCGGACCACCGAAAAGGTAAAAATCAGGCCGTTGTTGCAGTTTTCGGGCGAGGAGAACGAAGGTACATCGCGCCAAAGCAGGTTGCAGCCGCGAAGAGCAGATACAGGGCCGCGGCGCCTCCCTCTGCGGCGGAGACGACCGTGAAGAACTCCTGTGCAACGCAGGTACCCGGTACCTTGCACAATTGGCTGCCGCTCAGTGGCGTCAGCAAAGCGAGGTTCGAGTAGTTGCCGTTTGCGTAATTGTGCTGTGCCATGTACAGCAAGCTGTTCGTGCCAAGCTGCGTGTAGCTGGTGCAGTTATTGCCAAAAACTGCCTGGCATGCAGACCAATCACCAGACGCCTTCAACCAGTTCAGCACCTCAGAAGGATCCATCACCGCCCACATGGCGAATGAGTAGTAGGCCTCATTCACAGTGTTAACCGGATTTTGGCTAACGACGTTAAGCAGCCCCTCGGCCAGCCAGGCCGCTTCCTGATAGAGCGTGTATGCGCTCGATCCCAGTGCCGCACCCCAAAGCGTGCTCCCCAGGTTGGAAGACAAGCTCGAGAACGAAATCAGCTTTGCGCTGAATGGACTGTTCAGGTATGACTCGTCCTTGAAGTCATCGCAAATGATCGTGGTGTTTGTCGAAGTAGAGCCATTTTTGATGGTGGCGTAGTAAGGACTCATGTAAATGCCGTCCGAAACAACGCTACCCGCGCTATAAATATTGACGTTGACGGTTTGGGCGAACGCGGAAGGTAAGCCGCAACACAGTGCCAGCAAGGCCGCTGGCCAGAACCTGCGGATCGTACTTTTCATGTCTCTCTCGTCTCCTCACTGCTTACGGTCGGGGGGGAGGGTTGTAAACTCGAAGCACAGGCTCCTGTTACAACATCGTTAATTTAACTCTAAGTAGAACGATGTCAAGATTGATAATTTCTGCGACCGGTTGCAAGCGCTTGCAACATGCTGGTAAGTGTTGTTTTATCAATCAGATACACTGATCCGGCGGGCTCGAACCGACAAGAAATTGACATAATATTTTTGTTGACACACTGATATCTAAACTATTCAAATCGCTGACTTTCAACATCTTGCCCCCGCGCGCAAGTAACTTTATTTGCGTTGCCGTTTCCTGTAGCGTAGAAACACGAGTAGCTGCTCGCCTTTTATGACTTCGCAACCAAGAAAATCTCAGGCGTTCTGCCTGCTGCTATCTCTGCTTGCCATCATCCTCCTCTCTTCCGCCTGCTCTCGCGATCCCAATGTCATCAAGCAAAAACACTTCCGGCGCGGCGAGGAGTACTCGCAGAAGGGCAAGCTTCGCGAAGCCGAAATTGAATATCGAAACGCTTTGAAAGTAGATTCGAACTACGCCGACGCCCGTCATCAGCTCGGCCTCCTCTATGTCCGCATGCAAGACTGGCCGCACGCCTACGAAGAACTCACTCGCGCAGTGGAGCTCCAGCCGGAAGATTTTCAGAGCCACATTGATCTCGCACGGCTGCTGATTGTTGCTGGGGACGCGCAGCAGGCCACCCAGGAGATCGATTTACTTTTGAAAAAGTGGCCGAACAATTCGCAATCGCATTTCATGAGCGCCAACCTGCTGGCCGCGAAGAATGACCTTCCCGCCGCGATTGCAGAAGTTGAGAAGGCCATCAGCCTCGATTCAACTGATGCGAACCTATACATGAATCTTGGAGTAATGCAGATTCGCATCGGTGAAACGGATGCCGCGGAAAAAAATCTGAACCATGCGATTGAGCTCAATCCCAAGGAAATGAGGTCTCGCTTGCTGCTGGCTGGCCTCTATCAGTCCCACAATCGCTTTCCAGATGCAGAGCAGCAGTTGCAAAGCGCGATCCAGGCCGACTCGCAAAACCCCGATCCCCGCGCCGCCATGGCGCGGCTTTATCTTCAGGAAGGCAGAAAGGCGGAAGCCGAAAGTTTTCTCCAGCGCGCTAAGCAGGATTTTCCCAACAATTCCGCTGGCTACCGAATGCTCGGTGACTTCTACTACCTGACTGGTGATGTCGATAACGCACTGACCGAATACGCTGCTTTAAACAAGGAGCATCCGAAAGATGTGCAGGTCAAGAAAAATTACATCGAGCTGCTCATCCTCAAAAACCGCGATGCGGACGCTCGCAAGTTGAACGACGAGCTTCTGAAAGCCGATCCCAACGATAATGACGCGCTGATCTACCGCGGTCAGTTGCAACTCCGCGCAGGCGATGCCAAGTCAGCCGTGGCAACCTTGCAGACCGTCGTGAAGAACGATCCCAACAATGCCGCAGCGCATTATCAATTGGGGGCCGCTCACCAGCAGCTCGGGAACCTGGATGGAGCGAGAAGCGAGTGGCTCGATGCCATGCGCCTCCGCCCAGATCAGATTCAAACTGTCCGTGCCCTCGCAGGTCTGTCACTTCGCCAGAGCGACATGACGACCCTCGAGCAGACCTCGAACCAGATGATCGCTCTGCAGCCCGCATCGCCCGAAGGGTACGCGCTCCATGCCATCGTGAACATCAATCGGAACAAGTTTGATGAAGCCGAAAAAGATGCGCGCAAATCAATCGAAGTGGCGCCGCAGAGCTCGTTTGGATACGTTCAGATGGGCAATCTGAAGTTCACGCAAAAGCAATACAAGGATGCTGCGCAGTTTTTTCAGCAATCCCTCGATCGTAACGCCGGCTCAACGGATGCTCTGCGCGGTTTAATGAACACGTATCTGGCGGCCAAAAAACCAGACCAGGCCGTCGCCGCTATCCAGTCGCAGATTGCGAAGTCGCCAAACATCAGTGAATTTTATGATCTGCTCGGCGTTGCACACGCCCGAAATAAGGACATCAAGAACGCGGAAGCCGCATTCGGCAAAGCCCTCGAACTTGATCCCAACAATTTCGATGCGATCATCAACCTTGGCGAAATCGAGGCATCAAACGGAGATATCGATCGGGCAATCGCGCTTTACGAGCAGGCGGTGAAGAGCCATTCCCACGAAGCGCCTCTTGAAATTTTTCTCGGACGGCTCTACGAATCAAAGCACGATTGGAAAAAAGCCGAAGGCGCCTACCAGAATGCCCTCTCTATCAAACCGGATGATCCTTTGGCCTCGAACAGCCTGGCAAACGTCATGGTCCAGGACGGCGGCAACTTTGATGTAGCGCTCTCGCTTGCCCAAACCGCACGCCATGGTTTGCCGGATTCTCCGTTCGTCGCCGACACACTCGGATGGATCTATTACAAGAAGGGAGCGTACACATCCTCCGTCAGCCTTCTGGAGGAAGCGATCAAGTTGCGGGAAAAGAGCAAGCTTCCCGACAGCGCCGACCTACACTACCATCTTGGACTCGCATACGAAAAAACCGATCAGCGAAAGCTTGCTCGGCAGCAACTCGAACGCGTACTGCAAATCGATCCCAACTACGGCGCGGCCGGAGATGTGAAAAAACAGCTCGCGCAATTGAAGTCCTGATCCGGAGTTGATGACCGACTCCCATTACAACCTGATTGTCATCGGCGGAGGAATTGTAGGCCTCGCCGTTGCGCT
>DAIPJJ010000300.1:0-2912 GCA_036770325.1 Terriglobales bacterium | reverse complement strand
GGAATGGCCGTACGACAAGATCGTGAGGCTGGAAGATGTCTATGGAATGCCGAATATTGCGGGCGCGTCGCCATATGGCGGATTTCGCGGAAATATCATGCGCACGCCTGGTCAGCGCCAGCAGAACTTCGCACTCGAAGGCTTTATCAACGAGGCGGCTGCTGCGGCCGGCGCCGACCCCATCGAATATCGCCTGGCTCACACGACAGATGAGCGGCTGATCAATCTATTGCATGCGACGGCAGAAGCCGCGAAGTGGGAGAAGAGACCGTCTCCACATTCAGCAGCGAAACGCAGCGGAACTGAACCAGTCACCGGGCGCGGAGCCTGCATCATGATTCGGTCAAATGCATACTGGGTTGGGATCGCAGAAATTTCTGTTGTACCGAATACGGGAGCGCTGAAGGTAACAAAATTCACCCTTGGCTGCGAGCCGGGAAAAGTCATCAACCCGCGCCAGCTCGACCGCTGCATGAAGAGCGGCGTAGTCATGGGACTCAGCGAAACGTTGAAGGAAGAGGTCACCTTCGACAAGTCCAAAGTGACGAGCACAAATTGGAACAGTTACAAAATTCTTACCATGGCCGAGACGCCCGAGATCAAAGTCGTACAGCTTTCACGCGACGATAAAGGCTTCGGCGGAGGCTCTGAAGCCGCCAACGCAATGGTTGCACCTGCCGTTGCTGCGGCGCTGTTCGATGCCACCGGCGTGCACGCTCGCAAGCTCCCGCTGACGCCTGCCTACGTGAGCACGTTGCTTCGTGCGTAACGACTTCGGGCCTGACAAGAACCTAACCACAGAGCACACAGGGTCACACAGAGAAAATCCACGGAGGCAATCACAACCTCTGTGGAATTTCTCCGTGGGACTCGGTGATCTCTGTGGTCGAGCTTTTGGAAACCTCCGCTCAAGCCTCGCAGCAAGTCCAGGTCTCCCGACTTCGGCGTAAGATGGCTCAATGATCGCATTCAACCGCCAACACTCGGGTCAGAACACATGAACAAACGAAAGCTTGGCAAAAGCAATCTGGAAGTTTCCGCGCTCGGTTTCGGTTGCATGGGGCTGAGTTTCGGCTACGGCCCCGCGGTCGATAAGCAACAAGGCATTTCGCTTATTCGCGCAGCCGTCGAGCGCGGCGTCACTTTTTTCGACACGGCCGAAGTGTACGGCCCGTTCACGAATGAAGAGCTCGTCGGTGAGGCGCTCGCGCCCTTTCGCAAAGACGTCGTAATCGCGACCAAGTTCGGATTCAAAATCGAAAACGGCAAGCAAGCTGGTCTCGACAGCAGTCCAGAGCACATCAAGCAAGTTGCCGAAGCCTCGCTCAAGCGCCTCAGGACCGATGTCATCGATCTGTTCTATCAGCATCGTGTCGATGACAAGGTGCCTATTGAAGAGACTGCCGGCGCAGTTAAAGACCTCATTCAGCAAGGTAAGGTCAAACACTTCGGATTGTCCGAGGCGGGCGCTCAAACTATTCGCCGGGCGCACAAAGTCCAGCCCGTGACGGCGCTGCAGAGCGAATATTCCCTTTGGTGGCGAGAACCAGAGCAGGAAATTATTCCTACGCTCGAGGAACTCGGCATTGGCCTCGTTCCGTTCAGTCCGCTTGGAAAGGGGTTTCTCACGGGCGCAATCAGCAAGGACACGCAATTCGACAAGAATGATTTCCGCAACGTCGTCCCTCGTTTTTCCCACGAGAATCGCGACGCGAACCAGGCTCTGGTCGATCTGGTCGGCGAGTTTGCCAGGCAGAAGAATGCAACGCCCGCACAAATCGCGCTTGCCTGGCTGCTGGGGAAAAAATCGTGGATCGTGCCAATTCCGGGGACGACCAAGCTGCACCGGTTAGAGGAGAACCTTGGAGCTGTGAACGTGCAACTCTCTTCGGATGATCTTCGTCAACTGGAAACGGCGGCGGCAAAGATTCCGGTACAGGGCGCCCGCTACCCAGAACACCTTCAGAAGCTGGTCGGCCGCTGAATCTTACAAGCTCGCTCCGAAGGCCAGTAGACGACCGTCGCAATCCTTAATTACGAACTCTCGCGAGTGCCACGGCATGTTGGCAAGTCCTCGCGTGAACTCCACGCCCTTAGCGGCGTACTCGGCATGAAGTGCGTCTGCATCTTCTACGTGAAGATAGGCGTCGAGCAGTTCGTCGTCGTACTTATCCGGATTGACAGGCATTGCTGCGCAACGGAAGTGAATCGCGTGCTGGTCGCGGGCCACAATGGCGTACACCGGCGGATCCTGCCACAGCCCCAGGCATTCGAAGCCAAGCTTGTCTTTGTAATAAGCGAGGGCTCGAGGAATGTCCGTGGTGAAGAATTGAGGTGCGATCTGGCGAATCATGCGCGCCAGTGTAACTCACCTATGCGTTAGTTCCGCTAAATTCGCGTGGTGTCATCCCGAGTCCCGCGCACTCACCAGCGGGACGAGGGATCTTGCGTGGAGCACACATGTAGAATGCCGCCAATTCTGCAACCAATTAACATCGAAGCCTGTTCTGCCCCACGCAAGGTCCCTCGCTCGCCTGAACACCGGCTCGGCTCGGGATGACGTATGGGAGGGCTTAAAGGCGCCAAGTATGACGAACAGACAATGCCGCAAAAGTTTCAACCTGCAAGAACCTAACCACAGAGGACACAACCTCACACAGAGAAAATCCACGGAGGCAATCACAACCTCTGTGGAATTTCTCCGTGGAACTCGGTGATCTCTGTGGTCGAGGTTTGTACTCACCCGAGTGAAAAGCTCGAGGCTTCCGCTTACGTCCCATCCATCGTGAACTGACCCACGGGTGCAGCTTGCGGTTCATCGTGCCAGAAGGAGGCACTTGACAAGTTATTTATATTTCTAGAAATATAGAAATATGCCGGCTGCAGACCATAGCATCAGCCAAAACGTAACC
>DAIPJJ010000192.1:0-8087 GCA_036770325.1 Terriglobales bacterium | reverse complement strand
ATCCCGAGCGCAGCCGAGGGACCTCTAAGTTTGGTGGGCCCTCCAGGATTTGAACTTGAGGCGTTTAGCGGGCGTCTGAGCCCGCTGCCGAAATCCCGAGCGCAGCCGAGGGACCTCTAAGTTTGGTGGGCCCTCCAGGATTTGAACCTGGGACCAACGGATTATGAGTCCGCTGCTCTAACCGCTGAGCTAAGGGCCCGGAGAGTTTTAAGACCGCCCAAGTCAACTAATCGCTTGCCGCTCGTTGCCCAAG
Organism: Terriglobales bacterium; assembly: GCA_036770325.1. Lineage (GTDB taxonomy): Bacteria > Acidobacteriota > Terriglobia > Terriglobales > Acidobacteriaceae > Gp1-AA145. The sequence goes on along the minus strand of DAIPJJ010000192.1, from coordinate 7,834 downwards.
CTGTCGCGTTTATCATATAAGACTCTCTTCTACTCCATGAAATCCGGCCGGGCGCTAAAATGAAGCGAACAAGGAGCCGGATGACACGCCCTAAGTTGCAATCCATTTCGCCATTCTTCATCGTGAGAGATGTCGAGAAGTCGTTGAGCTTCTACGGAGACCGACTCGGGTTCGCGGCGACCTTCCGCGAGCCTGCCCAGAATCCGTTCTTCGCTATTGTCGCCCGCGATGGTGGGCAGATTTTCCTCAAATCGGATAGCTCGGTATCACCGCTACCGAATCCTGTCCGTCACCCTGGCATGCGATGGGATGCGTATATTGCTGTGCACGATCCAGATGGTCTGGCAGCAGAATTCGCCGCCAATGGCGCTGAGTTCAGTAGCCCGCTGCAAGACACCCATGATGGGCTGCGCGGCTTCGAAATCGCCGACCCGGACGGCTACACGTTGTTCTTTGGACGGCCTAAATCGGTAGGCTAGGATGCCCGCCGGCCATAGTCCAACCGACCCTGTTCCATCCGTTACTCTTTGCGCGACCGCGGTTTAACTCCCACGGCTTTGATCTTGTGTTGTTGGACGATTTCGACAATGTCACTGTCTGGCTCGGTCCAGGCTTGCGCACCCTGGTGAGTCAACTTCTGCGCCGCATCATCCCAGTGCAGGCGTGTAATTTTGCTGTCGCCTTTTTCGTAGGCGTATGTTTTCCCGTCGTCGTCATAGAGGACGAAATCGGCATCCGCACCGGGAAAAATACGCACCTTCTCAATCTTCTGCTGTTGACTCGTGCTCTCAATCGCGGAACCTAACGGAACAATCGATCCCGCGCGCACGAACAAAGGGATTACATCGATCGGCGCGTCGACCCTGAACTTTTCTCCACCGTGGCGGCGCTCACCCGTCCAAAAGTTGAACCAGTCGTTTCCTGACGGGAGGTAAACTTCACGGCTGGTCATGCCCTGCTCGGTCACCGGCGCAACCAGAAACGCCGGGCCGAACATATATTCATCGCGAATATCCGCGACCAGACTGTCATTCGGAAAGTCCATGAACAGCGGCCGCATGAACGGCGCACCCGTCTGGTACGTTTTATATCCAAGCGAATAAATGTAGGGCATCAACTGATAGCGCAACCGGAGGTACTTTTCGAGAATCGGCTCGGCCTGTTTTCCATATGACCACACTTCGTTGTACTTGCGGCTGCCGTGCGTCCGCATAATGGGCAGAAACGTGCCGTACTCGAACCAACGAGTGTAAAGCTCGGGATAATCGTCGTATCCGCCGACGTTGTCACGCGCGTCGGAAGGATCGAGCAGCGGCGGATTTTTCGGGTGATGCTCGCCGGGAAGGTATTGCCAACCGCCAACATCGTTCGTCCAATAAGCCATTCCGCTCGCTGTGTAGTCGAGCCCGGTTGGAATCTGGCGCTTGAACGCATCCCACGTAGGAGAAATGTCGGAAGACCATACCATGGTCGCGTTACGCTGCGAGCCCAGATAGGCGTCCCGCGAGAGGATCAGCGCGCGATGGTTCTCGTCACGGCGGAAACCGTCGTAGAGCGCAGCCGTATGCACCAGCGGATAGATATTGAAGAACCGCGTACCCGGCCCAACCGAGAAATAACTTCCGTTCGGCGGCAGATCGGGTTCGGTCTCGTCAGCCCAGAGCGAATCGAAACCTTTGCTGATGATGTTGTCTCGAATTGTTTCCCAATACCAGCGCGCGGCTTCCGGGTTTGAAGTGTCAATATCAGAACCTGCGCGGTCATAAGGAAGACCATCTGTCGGCGTGCCATCCGCGAGGTGTTCGAACCAGCCGTGCTTTAGAACTGTGTCGTAGTAGCGCGATTCCTTAGTGAAGCGAGGCCACACGCTGATCATGGTTTGGATTCCCATGTCGTGCAATTGCTTGTTCATCGCAGCAGGATCCGGAAAGTGCTCAGGCGTGAAATCGAATTGCCCCATCTGCGTGAAGTAGAACCAGTCGAGCACCAGGACATCCAGCGGCAGATGGCGCTCGCGGTATCCCTTCGCTACATCGAGCATTTCTTCCTGCGTGATATACCGCTGTTTGCACTGAACAAATCCATAAGCAGCCTTGGGAAGCATAGGCGTCGTTCCAGTCAGCAGCCGATAGCCGGCATAGATTTCATCGAAGTTCGCGCCGGCGATGACGAAGTATGAAACGCGATTCCCGACCTCAGATGTCCACGTCGTACGTTCGTTGAACCCCGGTTCAATCACCGTCTTTGACGGATTGTCCCAGACGAGGCCGTATCCATAGTTTGTAACCATGAATGGCACACAAATGCTCGGGCCACCAGTAGCCGTATAGTTGTGCCAGCACTCGACGCGATGCCCGCGGTGGTCGAGGAATCCTTCCTGGTTCTGGCCAAGGCCGTAGTAGTGCTCGTCATCAGGTGAAGCGAAGCTGGCGCCGACCTGAAAAAAATCCTGATCGGAAGGCCGCTTGTCATAAAGAATGTCCGCGTTTCCATCTTTGTGGTTCGGCACCGACATCGACCAGCCATTCATCTCGAGCAGCCGTTTGCCATCGGAACGCGTGAAGGTGATCTGCGCCCCGGGCACTGAGCCGTTGAAATACTTTGAAATGTCGCGCACGGTGATCGGAAGCGGCCCGTGGCCTTCGTGAAAAGAGTCAACTTTTATCGAGATGCGTGATGATTGATAGATGTCAGCCGCATCGGTGTGCTGATGGCTCCAGCCCTCGGCGGAGGAATGCGCAATGAATCCGAAACCCGGCGCAGCAACCGCCTGATCTTTCTGCGTACTTAATGTGACGCGAACAATATTCGGCGCGTAAGGTTCGAGAACAATCGTTGTATTGCCGTGATCGAGAACCAGTGGGTTTTGTTCAGCGAAGGTTGAAATTGCAAGAAAAGCAAAAATGAGGGTAATGAAAATCCATCGCAGGATTCTCAATGGTTGCCTCCTCGGGCGGTTTCAACTGCGCGCAGTACGGCTCGGGCCTTGTTCATTGACTCCTCATATTCCGTCGCGGGATCGGAATCGGCGACAATTCCCGCTCCCGCTTGCAAAAACGCTTTTTTGCCTTTCATCACCATCGTGCGGATAGCGATGCAGGAATCGAGATTGCCTGCGAAATCTGCATAGAGTACCGAGCCGCCGTAAACGCCGCGACGGGTAGGCTCCAATTCCTCAATAATCTGCATGGCCCGAACTTTCGGTGCGCCGCTGAGGGTTCCTGCAGGGAAGCATGCGGCGAGTGCGTCCAGTGCGTGTAACTCGGGGCGCAGCTTGCCTTCGAGCGCAGAGACGATGTGCATCACGTGCGAATAGCGCTCGACGTACATCAGGTCTTTCACCTTCACCGAACCGTACTCGCTCACCCGCCCAAGATCGTTACGGCCGAGATCGACGAGCATTACATGCTCGGCGCATTCTTTCTCGTCAGCCAACATTTCCTGTTCCAGGCGCTGGTCCTCAGTTTCGTCTTTCCCGCGAGGCCGGGTGCCCGCAATCGGCCTATACTCTAATTTCCGGCCACTCACGCGCACCAGCATCTCCGGAGACGAACCGAGCACGTGCAAGTCATCCACTTTCAAGAAGTACATATACGGCGACGGATTCACTGCGCGTAGAGCGCGATAAATATCGAATGGCGCAGCGTGCGGCGTAAAGTCGAGCCGCTGCGACATCACCACTTGGAATATGTCTCCGGCGGCAATGTATTCCTTTGCGGCCCGGACGGCATTCTCATATCCGTTACGTTTCGTAAGCGAAGAAAGTTTCAGGTTACCGCGGTGATTCTGCGCAGTCTTGGGCCACTCGCCTGGACGAAGACCTGCAGCCAGCTTCTTCTCGAGCACATGAATGTCGGCTAGTGCGCGGTCGTACGCTTTTCGGGAACTCTCCTCGCGCACATCTGCCACCGCAATGATGTGTATTTGATGACGCAGATGATCGAATGCCAGCAATCGGTCAAAGAACATCAGCACGCAATCGGGAAGATCAAGATCGTCCTTCGCGCGGTCGCCAATATTCTCGAGTTGCCGAACAATGTCATACGAGCAGAAGCCGACAGCGCCTGCTGTGAACGGGGGCAATCCGGCGATGACTGCAGGCTTGTGCTGCTGCAGGAGTTCCTTCGCGGCTTGAAATACGTTGCCTTCCCGCTGTTCGCGTTTTTTTCCACGCTCTATCGTGATCTGACGTCCGCGAGCGCGAAGTTTCATGTATGGCCGTGCCCCAAGAAACGTATAGCGGCCGATCTGCTCGCCGCGCTCGACGGATTCGAGAAGGAACGCGTCCTTTTCGCCGCGTGCGAGGGTCAGGAAAGCGGACACAGGCGTCATCAAATCCGCCATCACGGACTTGACCACCGGCACCAGTGTGGCCTCTCGCGCCAGGCGAGAAAATTCTTTGTAATCAGGACGCAGCATGTTGCAAACGGGGATCACACATTATAGGAGATTGTTGGGGATTAAGACCGCTTCCCTGACTGACGACCTCGTTATTGTGCGATCGAGGCCGCGACGCAACGTTGCGATTCGTGCGCAGGCCGTCTGAGCTGAAGCATTCGTAGAATCCAATAACCGGCCGTTGCAGCAGCAAGATGCTTCAATGTGTGGCCGCTCACAGCATGAACGGATTCAAAGATGGGGCGGTCGGCCGTCTCGAATAGCTTCGCCAGCACATAGAACGCCGCAACGAAGCCGAAATCCAATCTTCGTGAGTACTTTGAGCGGAGTAACAGTGCGAGGATCAGAACGAGCGCCGAGTACAGTTGTACCGCGGCATAGAACCGCAAGTCACCGTGCCCACGCAGCTCCGAGTAGTGCCACTGCAAAACGCTCGCGATTCCAACTAGCAGAAGAGGCGGAATCAGGATCAGCCCGGTTTTGACGTTAATTCGTTCGCAGATTACTGCGCTTACCAGGCCTGCGAAGACGATTGTCATTGGCAGGCGGTCCCACACAAGGCGCGTATTGTCGGGCGCGAGATGATAATAAGCCGAACCAAGTGCGGTCAGCAGCAGACCGGCGAAGACAAAAAGATATGGAAAGCGCTCCCGGTAGTCCACCAAACAAAGTTGCGGACGTTCGCGGTGCGAACCCAGAAGAAACGCAAGGCCCCAAATTCCGATGGCTGCGAATGCCAGATTCGAAGCGACATCTCCGAAGTTCGGTATGCCGAGGAACCCGCGTTTGTCAGCGAAGTTGTGATAGGTAGCCGGTTGCGGAATTGGATGCAGGCAGAAGGCGGTGATTCCGACTACGACCGCAACGCCGACCATCAACATTGTCCCGCCGCGTTTGGAAAGCACCTTCCCTCGCCCTCTTTTTATCCCAATTTACCTGAACACCCACGCTGAACCGTTGCCATTGCGAGTTCTCTTTGCAATGTCGGCCAATATCAAAGTTGTGCTCTAATCGTTGCTTCCATGACCATTACGGTGCACTCGTTCGCAAAAATCAATCTTGGGCTGCGCATTGGTCCGCGGCGTGAAGATGGATTTCATGACTTGCGAACCGCGTATCAAACCGTCGCGCTGCATGACGTCATCGGCGTTTCCGTCGAGCGTGGGGCCGGAATTGAGATTCGATGCAAAGACCCGCGCGTCCCCACTGACTCAGCGAATACCTGCTTTCGCATCGTCGAGCTGGCTATGCAGGCGATGCATGCGCGAGGCCGGGTAGCAATCAAGATCGGGAAACGCCTTCCTGTCCAGGGCGGTCTGGGCGGGGCATCGGGCAATGCGGTCGCGGCATTGCTTGCGCTGGAACGCGCCCTGAAAAAACAACTTTCAGCAGCGGATCGCCTGCGAATTGCGGCCGAAGTCGGCTCTGATCTGCCGTTGTTCCTGATCGGCGGAACTGTACTCGGCGTCAGTCGAGGCGAAGAGGTTTATCCTTTGCCGGATTTGCCTGGCATACCGTGCGTCATCGCGTTACCGGAGATTGCGGTCTCGACTCCCAAAGCGTTTGCCGACTGGGACTCGCTCATTTCTCCCTGTCATCCCGAACCGGCTTCAGCCGGTGAGGAATCTGCTGTTCCGGACCAAATGCAGATTCCCATTCGACTCCTTCCCTCTGGTCAGTCGCTCAGGGCAGGCTCTCGACTGCAAGGATCATTCGCAAGCGAACGATCCTTTTCGCTCGGAATGACAGATGGAAAGAGAGTGCAAGAATTGAAAAATCCTACTCCGTCCGATAGAATGTCAGAGTTCAGCCGTGAGATTTCTGCGTGGCTGAGTCTGAGATCCGGTGTCTCCGCTAAAGGTGGAGGCCGGGCCGAGAACCCACTGCTCGACCTTGTCCGTACCGGGATTGAAAACGACTTCGAGAAAGTCGTCTTTCCTAAGTATCCCGAACTGCGCGAGGTCAAGCGTGTGCTCGAACGAGCGGGCGCGCTGTACGCATCGCTTTCTGGCTCAGGTTCGGCAATTTACGGATTGTTCAGTTCGCGCGAAAAGGCTTCAGCCGCTGCAAAAAAAATTGAGAAGCACGGCACTCGCGCGGTTCTCACAAGCACGTTGACACGGCGGCAGTATTGGAAGAAGCTCTTAGCCTTTAGCTCTTAGCTTTTCGCCACAGCAGAGTGGGTTTAAGCTAACGGCTAAGAGCTAACGGCTAACAGCTAAGAGCTAAGAGCTGAACCTACTGGGCCGTCGACTAATGGTAGGTCAAGTGCCTTTGGAGCACTTTGTCTAGGTTCGAATCCTAGCGGCCCAGCCAGAAAATCAGCTATTAGCCTTTAGCTTTTAGCTACGGCAGTTGAGTCATCGGATTCGAGCTAAAGGCTAAGAGCTAACAGCTAAGAGCTGAATCATGGCAACCCTTGCACCAGCGGCTGAAAAAAAGATGAACGTCGAGGAGAAGCCGGAGCGCAAGCCGCATCGCGCCCGCGTGGACGACAAGTTCAAGATTTTTTGCGGTACGGCCAACCAGCCGCTCGCCGACGAAGTCTGCGCGTTTCTCGGGATGTCGCGCGGTCAGGCGCTCGTTCGGAGATTCGCCGATGGCGAAGCCTACGTGCAGATCCAGGAAAATGTGCGCGGAGCCGACGTCTTCGTGATGCAGCCTACGTGCCGCGAGGTTGATAAGCACCTCATGGAGTTGCTGCTGATGATTGATGCGTTAAAGCGAGCATCAGCCCGGCGGATCACAGCCGTCATGCCCTACTACGGTTACGGGCGCCAGGACCGCAAGGACAAGCCGCGTGCGCCGATTTCAGCGAAGCTGGTCGCCGATTTACTGACTACCGCGGGGGCCGACAGAGCGTTGTTGATCGATCCGCATGCGCCGCAAATTCAGGGATTTTTTAACATCCCGGTGGACCACTTGTTCGCTTCGCCGGTACTTGTGGATCACTTCAAGAAGCTGCAGTTGCCGAACCTGACGGTGGTTTCTCCTGACGCGGGCGGCGTGGAGCGCGCGCGGTTCTTCGCCAAGAAGGTTGATGCCGCGCTCGCCATCGTCGATAAGCGCCGCGTCGAAGCTAACGTTGCTGAAGTCATGAACGTCATCGGAGATGTGAAGGGGCGCACCTGTCTGGTGATCGACGACTTAATTGATACAGCCGGAACGTTGGTGAAGACGGCGGCCGCTCTGATGGAGAGCGGGGCCAGCGCAGTCTACGCATGCTGCTCGCATCCGGTGCTTTCACCGCCGGCGGTGGAGAACATTACGAACTCCTGCATCCGCGAGGTGGTGGTCACCAATACCATTCCGCTTTCGGCCGAGGCGCTGGCGGCGCGAACAGATTGTGGCGGCAAAATCAGAGTTCTTACCATCGCTGGGTTGATCGGACGCGCGATCCAGTCGATTCACGAAGAGACGTCCGTGAGCAAATTGT
>DAIPJJ010000191.1:0-8089 GCA_036770325.1 Terriglobales bacterium | reverse complement strand
GCTCATGGGCGCCGATTTCCCCTTCGAACCACGCTCCTGCGTCCTCGCCACGGGCCTTGCCGGCCAGCGCCAATCCCCATTTGCCAAACTGCTGCTCGAGCTGAGCGTCATCGAATCTTGTGAGATCGCCCACTTTCTTGATGCCCGCCGCGTTCAGATGCTGCTCCGTGACTTTGCCGACTCCGGGAATTTCGCGCACATCCAACGGGGCCAGAAATCTGGCTTCGCTTCCAGGAACTACATAGAGCACTCCATTTGGCTTCGCTTTGCCCGAGCAGACTTTCGCAATCAGGCGAGATACACCGATGCCAATTGAGCAGTTGAGTTCAGTCTCCTGTTTCATTTGACGATGAAGCTTGTCTGCGGCCAGAAGCGGCGGTCCATGCAGGCGCTCGGTGCCAGTCATGTCGAGATATGCTTCGTCAATCGAAACCATCTCGACCTGGGGTGAAAATTTCGTCAGTACGTTATAGGCCTTCTCTGAGCAGGTCCGGTACCGGTCCGGATGGCCATCGACAAAAACAGCTTGCGGGCATAGCTTTGCGGCGGTCCGCAAGGGCATGGCCGAGTGCACTCCGAACCTGCGCGCTTCGTACGAAGCAGCCGACACGACTCCACGCTCATCTCGCTGCCCACCTACCACAACTGGTTTTCCTTTTAGCGAAGGATCAAACAACTCTTCTACGGACACGAAGAACGCGTCCATATCGACGTGGAATACGGTTCTGTAAGCAGAGGACATCGCGAAATGAAGAAAAGTGGGCACGGGCATTAGAGCCCGTCCAAGATTTCGGCTACACCAAAATACCCTGCAAATGCTGCTGGCGGACCCGCTCGTATACGCGAATGTATTCTCGCGCCGAGGCGCGCCACGAAAAATCCTTGCTCATGCCATTGCGCATCAACTTCTGCCAGGATTCCTGGTCACGATAGAGTTGCAGCGCCTGATGAATCGTTCGCAACAGGGCGTCCCCGGTGTATTCCTGGAACTTGAAACCGGTGCCCTTCTTTGTGCGCGGGTCCCACGGATCAATCGTGTCGTCGAGTCCGCCAGTCGCTCGCACGACAGGAACAGTGCCGTATTTCAGGCTGTACAACTGGCTGAGGCCGCTCGGTTCGTAGCGCGACGGCATCAGGAACATGTCGGCCCCGGCTTCAATCTTGTGGGCGAGAGCATTGTCGTACGCTACCCGTACCGCAACTTTCTCCGGCAGCCGGCGCGCGAGCCGCAGAAACATTTCTTCGTAGAGCTTGTCGCCGCTGCCAAGCACCACAATCAGAACATCCTCGAGCGCCAGCCGGTCGATGATCTGGCCGATCAGATCAAAACCTTTTTGCGCCGCAAATCGCGAAACGATTCCGAGAATCGGGAGGTTCGGATTTCCCCTTTCCATGCCGACGGTTTCGAGCAGGTCCTGCTTGCATTCCCGCTTGCCGACCAAATCATCGGCGGAATAGTGTGCGGCAATGAACTTGTCAGTCTGCGGGTTCCACTCGTCATAATCCACGCCGTTCAGAATTCCTGTGAGGTTTTGCGCGCGATCACGAAGCACGCCCTCCAGCCCGAACCCAAACTCTGTTGTCTGAATTTCCTGACTATATCTTCTGCTCACGGTTGTAATCATGTCGGAATAGACCAGAGCGCCCTTGAGGAAGTTCACATTTCCGAAATATTCCATCTTCGCGATGGTAAACAGGTCCCATGGAAGCATGAGTAGCGGCAAGATTTCCGGCGGAAACAATCCCTGATATCCGATGTTGTGAATTGTGAAGATCGTTCCGGCATCGCGAAATGCAGGGTCTTCGGCATACTGCGTGCGCAACAAAACCGGGACCAGCGCCGACTGCCAGTCATGGCAGTGAAAAACATCAGGAACTCCCAGAATTTTCGAGGCCTCAAGCACTGCCCGGCAAAACAGTGCGAACCGTTCTGCGTTATCAGGGAAATCACCTGACGCGGTGCCATATAGCCCCTCGCGATCAAAAAACGGCGGGTAATCGACGAAGAAAAACCGCACGCCCGGATATCCGGCGCCTGTGACGATAGAACAAAAACGGTAGCGGTCATCGAAGGGAACGGTAATGCTCTGTACAACTCTGCGCTCACCCGCCAGCCGAGTGTGCCGATAGTGCGGAATATAGACACTGATTTCGTGTCCAGCCGCGGCAAGCGCCCGCGGCAGGGCCCCAATAACGTCTGCTAATCCGCCAGTTTTTGAAAATGGAACGCACTCGGAAGCGACGAACGCGATGTGCATGAGGTCGGAATGCCAGCCGTCGAAGTGCCAGCCGATGTTCCGTCCGCTATGATATCTGCGACGCGGACACCGGTTGCGTGACAAGTCTAATCGGCGGCAGGAACGAGGGTCAATGAAAGTTTCACGCGCGCATGTGCCGGCGAAGAAGCCGAAGCTTGGGCAACATTTTCTGAACGACCCAGCGGCGGCAATTCGCATCGTCGAGTCGCTCGGTGACTTACTCCAAAGTACGGTACTGGAAATCGGCCCCGGGCGCGGAGCACTGACCAGACTGCTCGCGAAGCGTGCCCGTCGCGTAATCGCTGTAGAGAAAGATCGTGTCCTTGCCGCCCAGCTCAGAATGCATTTTTCGCTGGCGCCCAATGTGGAAATTATCGAGGGCGATATTCTCGCGATCGATCTCGACTCTTTGTTCGGTCCCAAGCCCGGCAGCACGCGCCCGGGCATGGACCTGGAGCCGCAAAAGATTCGCGTGATCGGCAACCTGCCCTACTTCATTACTTCTGACATCCTTTTGCGGTTGTTTGAGTACCGCAAATATTTTGAGCTCTTAATATTAATGGTGCAGAAAGAAGTCGCCGACAGGCTGACAGCGAAACCCGGAAGCAAAGAATATGGATTACTCTCTGCCACGGCGCAGCTCTACACCAAAGTTGAGAGGCTATTGACACTCCCGCCGGGCGCGTTTTCTCCACCACCGAGAGTCCATTCGAGCGTCGTCAGGATGGAGCCCTCGACGCGGCTTTCGCAATTAGCTGTTAACGAAGAAGAATTCATCAGTTTCTTGAAGCTCTCCTTTGGTCAAAAGAGAAAGACGCTCTGGAACAACCTGAAGGCCCGCTATTCAAGCGATGACCTTGATCGCGCACTGGAGAAAGCCAAGGTCAAGCCGGCGGTTCGCGCCGAGGCCTTGTCAATTGAGACAAGTGCGCAGATCTTTCGCGAGTTGAATAAAGCCAGGGCATCCACTTCCGCCTGAGGTGCAATGGTGAAGCAAAGGGTCCGCGAGCCAGCCGTAGCCGGGCAATTCTATCCTGGACATCCGGAACGCCTGCGCGCGAGTGTGACGTCCTATCTTTCCGCTGCGGCGGAACGGCGATCTGCAATCGCATGTCTGGTTCCTCACGCCGGGTACATGTATTCGGGAGCAACCGCCGGCGCCGTGTTCTCGCACATTAAGGTTCCTGAGTCCTGCATAGTCCTTTGCCCGAATCACACCGGACGCGGGCATCCGCTGGCCATCATGAATAAAGGCGAATGGCAGACGCCGTTGGGCGCTGTCGCGATCGATACCGCTCTTGCCGGCAAATTGATGCAGAACTTCCCCGCTCTGACCGAAGACTCTGACGCTCATCGGTCGGAACATGCCATCGAAGTCGAACTTCCGTTTCTGCAAATCTGTCGGCCGGGGGTGAAATTCGTACCTATCGCAGTCGGTACCGCGCAACTAATCATTTTGCAACAACTCGGTGAGGCAATTGCGGATACTCTGCAGCACGCAAAGGAAAAAGCGTTGATCGTCGCTTCCAGCGACCTGAACCACTACGAGGACGATGCGACAACCCGCGTGAAAGATCGGAAGGCGGTCGAAAAGATTCTCGCTCTCGATGCTCCCGGGCTTTACGAAACGGTGATCAATGAGAGCATCAGCATGTGCGGCTTCGGCCCGACAGTCACCATGCTGACCGCCGCGCGCTGCCTGGGCGCGACAAAGGCAGAACTGATTAAGTACGCCACTTCGGCAGATGCCTCCCGAGATTACGAGAGGGTGGTCGGGTACGCGGGAATTATCGCTCGATGATTAGTTTCCAGCGCTGGCGAGGAGACGCAAGGCGCGCGCGCGGCTAACGTTCATCACCGACGAGTCCTTTGCGATTGCCCGCAATGTTGGTTCAATCGCGTGAATGTCGCCGAGCATGTTCTCTTCCTGCAGCTCTTCCATTTTTTTCAGTTCGTTGTCGAGGGCCAGCTTTTCATACTTATGAAAGTATTCGAGGCGGCGGCCGAACTCCAGCGTGGTGGAAAGACCTTGAAAAATGGACGTGAGTTGCGCGACGGGCTGAACCGTGGAGTAATTGTACGTCGTATGTGAATCGTGAGCGGCATCCTTGTAGGCAAGTGTCTTCTCGCCTGTGTTCGCGATATTCTTACGGCCGGAATCGGCTTTTCCTTCGAAATAATGGGCCTGCCTGGCAAGGTTGAATATCTGCTCGCGGGTCTTGTCTGAAGGAGTGAACTGAAGCGAGGCTTCTTCACCCGCATCAGATCTTTCGTCAATTTTTCCATCCGACTTGTATGAACCTTGGCCATCGCTGCCAACGACAATCTCGTAGTGGCTTGGGTTTGCCCCGGGGAAACTAAGAATGAAGGTCACGGTGGCCGGCGGTTCGACCCCGCAAACAAGGCTCAGAGACAGCAGGCAAATCAGGAATAGCGCTGCAGCAGTTCGTTCAACTTTCATCGAGAAAATTATGCCAGAAGCATGACTGTGGGATTCTGCCCAACCAGGGATCAGAAACGCATTTTGTCCCGCCTCTGAACACCGACCACTCGGTTTCCGTCGTAACTTTCTCCGCGGTTTGCATTCGCGCTATAGTCTCAGGTCGGTAAATTCCGGTGAAAGGAAATGCCATGCCCGCGGAAACCACTGAGAACCGATCAGAGACTAAGGCCAGGAGTTTTGGCGAAAACATAGAAAGCGATCTCGCGCCAAAATTTCTCCGTGTAGTGGAGAACGCTGCCATCGCTTCTGCCCGCACTATGGGCCGCGGCGAACGCGACTTATCGGACAAAGTTGCAGTTGAATCCATGCGCCGCACCATGGACTCGATTCCGATGCGCGGAACAATAGTAATTGGAGAGGGTGAGCGCGACGAGGCGCCGATGCTCTACATCGGCGAGAAACTCGGGGCCGAATTCCCCGATGGAACCGAAGTGCCGGAAGTCGATATCGCCGTCGATCCGCTCGAAGGCACGAACCTGTGCGCAACCGGCTCAGCGGGCGCCATCACGGTACTTGCCGCATCCGAAGCGGGCGGACTGCTGCACGCACCCGATTGCTACATGGAAAAAATTGTCGTTGGACCTTCCTGCAAGGGAGCGGTAGAGCTCGACGCGCCGGTAGCTGACAATCTAAAGAACATTGCCAAGCGCCTGGACCGCGATGTCCAGGACGTCACGGTTGTCGTCCTTGACCGTCCACGACACGAAAAGCTTATCGCCGAGATTCGCGCGGCGGGAGCACGCATTCGGCTGATCAGCGACGGAGATCTATCTGCCGGGATCGCCGCGGCCGTTATTGGGACCGGAGTCCATGCGGTGATGGGCTCCGGTGGCGCTCCGGAAGGCGTGATCACAGCCGCTGCCATTCGCTGCCTGAATGGATACATGGTTGGGTGTTTGGTCATCAACAAGCCAGAGCTTGAAGAACGCATCGCGCGAATGGGAATCCGCGACAAAGATCGAGTCTACCGCGCAGAAGATCTCGCTCCCGGCAAGCAACTGATGTTCGCGGCAACCGGCGTTACCGACGGGCCGCTGCTCCGTGGCGTCCGCTTCTTTGGGGAAGGCACGCGCACATCGTCGATCGTCCTGACGATGATGACGGGTAAGGTGCGGTTTATTGACAGTACACACCTGGCGAAGAAGCCTGACGTAAAGGTGCGGTTCTTGTAGGTACTTGCCTCGCGTCTAATAAATCATCTAGTATGAAAATCTAGGTTGTTATGCGCACAATAGGTTTATTTGAAGCCAAACAGAAGCTTTCTGAGATCGTGGAGCGCGCCTCGGAAGGCGAACGCATCGGAATTACCCGCCGCGGGAAACTGCAGGCCATCATGATTCCGGCACACTCGGAGACGGACATCAAAGAAATCTTTGATGGAATCGAAGAAATACGACGACGCGTCAAGCGCAATAAGAAAATCAATATCAAAGAGTTGATTGAAGAAGGTCGAATGTGACGCCTTTTGTTCTCGACGCCTCGGTCGCCTTGGCATGGTTTATTGACAATCCAGTCCCTAGCTACGCAGTCAAAATTCGAGAGAATATGAGTGCTGGCGGGCGCGCAATTGTGCCCGCTATCTGGCATCTTGAGATCGCGAATGCGCTTGTTGTCGTCGAGCGCCGAAAAATCATCGAGGCCGACGATGTGTTATCAGCCTTGAACCGAATCGATCAACTGCTTACGGGGCCTATCGAGTCACGTCCCGACTTTGTCTCCGTGCGAGAGGTACTGAAAACTGCCCGCACGTTCGACCTTTCCGCCTACGATGCGGTTTATCTCGACACGGCTAGGATGAGCGGTCTGCCCTTGGCAACACTTGATAAGAGTTTGCGTTCGGCGGCGACGCGCGCTGGTGTGCAACTCGCATCCTGATATACATCGTCCTTGTCCTGAGAGTGCCACTAGCCATTGACCACTAGCGACTTGTATCATCAACTTGATGGCTGCAATGCATTCTTTCCAGTCCGACGATCATCGGCTCGAGCCAATTTACGGAAAGATACTGGCACACGAGCGGCTTAACGCTGAAGACGCGTTGGCGCTCTATCGTACCGGCGACATTCTCGCCGTTGGCTGGCTTGCGAACTATGTTCGGGAAAAAATGCATGGCGACCGGACTTACTTCAACGTTAACCGCCATATCAATCCGACAAACGTGTGTATTGCCGCGTGCCGTTTGTGCGCGTTTGGCCGAAAGAAAGATGCCCCAGGTGCCTACACCATGGCGCTCGAAGAGGCATTTCAAACAGCCGCCTCCGGTTACAGCGAAGCGGTGACGGAATTTCACATTGTTGGCGGACTGCATCCCGATCTGCCGTTTCAATATTTTCTCGATCTGGTCTCTGGTCTAAAGCAGCGTTTTCCGCTGGTGCATCTGAAAGCATTCACAATGGTCGAGGTCGCATATTTAGCAAAGCGCGCCAAGTTGTCGATTGCGGAAACCTTGCTACAGTTAAAATCCGCCGGAGTCGATTCCCTTCCCGGAGGCGGAGCTGAAATTTTCGCCGATCGTATTCGCCACATTATCTGCGATCACAAGATCGACGGCGACCAATGGCTGGAGACTGCACGTCTTGCCCACAACATAGGGCTGAAGTCGAATGCGACTATGCTCTATGGCCACGTTGAGAATGACGAAGACCGAGTCGATCACCTGATGAAACTGCGCGCGTTGCAGGACGAAACCGGCGGGTTCCAGACTTTCATTCCGCTCGCGTTTCATCCGGAGAATACCGCCCTCGAGCACCTGCCAAAGACGACCGGCATGCTCGACATCAAGCAGATCGCGATCGGCCGCCTGGTGCTCGACAACTTCCCGCACATCAAAGCCTACTGGCAGATGCTGACGCCGAAGATTGCGCAGATCGCGTTGCGCTTTGGCGCAGATGACCTCGACGGAACGGTCATCGAAGAGAAGATTTACCACGACGCGGGAGCGACGACTCCACAGGGCATGCGACGCCAGGAATTAGAGCGATTGATACGCGCTGCCGGAAGAGAACCCGTAGAGCGGGATACGATGTACCGTCCCGTGGTCCGAACCGAGACATCAGTCACCGTTGCCGTCTAGCCACTCGGAAGAACTCCGCCGCGTCCGGAACACCGCCTGACCTCAAATAACCTGATACTTTGAGAAACCGTGCCCGGACTTCCCTGTTGCTCTGTAATAGAACTGTAATCGAGGGTGCCTCCTCGATTTTCTAAGCTCGCTGTTCCCTGCGGGTGTAGAATCTGGCGTTGCGAGGCTTCACGGGACCTTCTTCCCGCATTCGAGGCAAAGCATGAATGTCCATGTGACGTACAGGCTTCAGCGAACTCCCGACAT
>DAIPJJ010000190.1:0-8094 GCA_036770325.1 Terriglobales bacterium | reverse complement strand
AGAGCTGATTTTATGTTGATGCCGAAAAAAGTTAAGTACCGCAAGCAGCAGCGCGGACGCATGACCGGGAAAGCCTGGCGCGGCAGCGAGTTGTCGTTTGGCGACTACGGGCTGAAAGTGCTCGAGCCCGGATGGATTACCGACCGCCAGATCGAAGCTAGTCGTGTCGCCATGACCCGCTTTATCAAGCGCGGCGGGAAGATTTGGATTCGTCTCTTCCCCGACAAGCCGGTCACGAAGAAGCCCGCTGAAACCCGTATGGGTAAAGGCAAGGGCGCTCCCGATCATTGGGTGGCAGTCGTAAAGCCGGGGAAGATTTTGTTCGAGATGGAAGGCGTAACTCCGCAGGACGCGGCAGAAGCGATGCGGCTGGCATCGCACAAGCTGCCGTTGCGGACGACGCTGGTGCAGAGAGAAAGCGCGCACTAGCTGGACGGGAAAAGCAGATTCCTCACGCCTAAAGGGCGTTCGGAATGACAAAGGTTTGATTAGGAAGCAGCAATGGAAGCAGAAAAAATCAGAAACCTGACTGACGAAGAACTTCGGCATCAGGAACGGGAAATGAGCGATCAGCTTTTTAAGCTGAAGTTTCAGCTCAACATGGGACAGACCGAGAGCCTGAAAAAGATCCGTGGATTGCGCAAGGACATTGCGCGGGTAAAAACCATAACCCGCGAGCGCGCGGCTGCGGGGGAGAAGAAGTAATGGCGGAAACGCAAGCGGCCGGAAGGCGCAAAGAAGTGATTGGCAATGTGGTCTCGAACCGCATGCACAAGACCATTGTGGTGCAGGTGGTCCGTCAAAAGGCGCATCCCCTCTACTCGCGCGTGATCTCGAAGGCAAAGAAGTTCTACGCGCATGACGAGAAAAATGAAGCCCACGTTGGTGATGTGGTGCGCCTGGAAGAAACGCGCCCGCTTTCAAAGCTGAAGCGCTGGAAGCTCAAAGAGATTGTGCGAAAGACTGCGCTGGTACCGGAAGTAGCAGGAGCCGAGGGACAGAAGTAAGCAAGCTTCTAGCTCCTAGCTTCTAGCTGCTAGCGACCCGAATCGGGTTGCCAGGAGCTAGTGGCTAGCAGCTAGCAGCTTCGCACGGAGAAATCGTATGACAGTCATGATGCGAAGCATGCTCGAAGTCGCCGACAACAGCGGCGCCCGCAAGCTGCAGATGATTCTGCCGCTGGGTGGATCGACCGGTCTCCGCGCCGGACTAGGGGACGTCGTCACCGCGAGCGTGAAGGAAGCCGCGCCCGACGGCCAAGTACAGAAAGGCAAAGTGGTGAAGGCGGTCATCGTGCGCACCCGCAAGGAGCATCGCCGCCGCGACGGCACTTACATTCGCTTCGATCAGAATGCAGCGGTTCTGATTAACGAAGCCGGCGAGCCGGTAGGAACGCGCGTTTTCGGGCCGGTAGCGAGAGAGCTGAGAGAAAAGAAGTTTTTGAAGATTGTGAGCTTGGCGCCAGAGGTTTTGTGAGCATTCGGTAATTGGGAAATTTTGTAATTTGGTAATTTTAAAAACCCGCTCCGCAGACACCGAGGTTTTTAAATTACACAATTGCCCGATTACCAAATTACAAAATTGATTTATGTCAACAGCAACGGCACACAAACGGGTTGATATTCGCCGCAATGACACGGTGAAGGTGTTGAGCGGTCGCGACAAAGGCAAGCAGGGGCGCGTGTTGCGCGTGTTTCCCGACACCGGACGGGTTCTGGTCGAGCACGTGATGCTGGTGAAGAAGCACCTGCGGCCGACGCAGACCTCGAAAGGCGGCATCGCCGAGCAGGAAAGCGCGATATCGCTTTCGAAGGTGCAACTGGTATGTCCTAACTGCGGGCCAGTGCGTATCGGGCACGCGATTCAAGGCGATCGCAAAGTCCGTGTCTGCAAGAAATGCGGTCAGGACATTGCCGGCAAGAAGTAAACGAAAACCAGGAACTTGAGCTGATTTTATGGCGAAGGACAGGAAAGAAAAAAAAGGCGGCGCACCACAGGAAGAGCAGCGCGCTCCCGAAGCCGCGCGGCACAGCGCCAAGGAAACGCCGCGTCTTAAGGACCGATTCCGCAAGGAAGTTGCGCCCGCGCTGATGAAGGAATTCGAGCTGAATAACCCAATGGCGGTCCCACATCTCCACAAGATTGTTGTCAACATGGGTGTGGGCGAAGCGACACAGAACGCCAAAGTCCTTGACCCAGCAGTGAATGAACTTGGGCAGATCACTGGACAGAAACCGGTCGTCACGCGAGCGAAGAAATCGATTGCCGCGTTTAAAGTGCGCGAGAACATGCCGATCGGCGCCATGGTCACGCTGCGCGGCGAGCGCATGTACGAATTTTTCGACCGCCTGGTGAATATCGTTCTGCCGCGTGTACGCGACTTTCGCGGAGTTTCGACTAAATCGTTCGATGGCCGAGGGAACTACACGATCGGTCTTCATGATCAACTGATTTTTCCGGAGATCGATTACGCGCGAGTGGACAAACTGAAAGGCATGAACGTCACCATCGTCACCACCGCGCGTGATGACAACCAGGCACGGGCTTTACTGAAGCATTTGGGAATGCCATTTAGGGCCTGAGGAATCGGGTGATCTGGCGATCGGATCATCGGGCGATGTGAGAGTTTTTGGATTTTGAGCTAGAAGCTAAGAGCTAGGAGCTGATTTTTGGCGACAACAGCAAAACGAGTCAAAGATGCTGCGGAATTCAAGGTAAAGCCGCAGAACGTAAAGAAACCGAAGTTTTCGACGCGCAAGCACAACCGCTGCAGGATTTGCGGGCGCCCGCGGGCGTACCTGCGGAAGTTTGGAATTTGCCGGCTGTGTTTCCGTGGACTGGCATTGCGCGGCGAGATTCCAGGAGTCTCGAAGGCGTCCTGGTAGGAGAACCGTCGTGGCCGTTGGTCAAGACGACACTGTCAACGACCAAAGACGGATGATGAAAGATCAAAGTCCCCGCCCTGTCGCATAAAGCGCGACAAGGACGGGGCACCCAAGAGTTAGTGCGGAGAAATATACGATGAAGTTGACCGATCCGGTCGCAGACATGCTGGCGCGAATTCGCAACGCGATCCGCGCGCGGCACCAGAAGGTTGATGTTCCGGCTTCCAAACTGAAGCTCGAGATTGCCCGCATTCTCAAGGAAGAGGGCTACATCGCGAACTACAAGCCAACCGAAGAGGAAGGCCACAAGGTAGTCCGTATCTACCTCAAGTACGACGGCAATAACGAAGCCGCCATTTCGAACGTCGAGCGTGTTTCGCGTCCGGGCTGCCGTGTTTACGTCCGGCGCACGGAAATTCCGCGCGTTCTCGGCGGTCTCGGTATCAACATTTTGACGACTCCCCGTGGAGTTATGACCGGGCAGCAGGCGCGCAAGCACGGCGTGGGTGGCGAGGTACTCTGCGAGGTTTGGTAAAGCCAGCCGTCAGCTATCAGCCGTCAGCCGTCAGTAAGAGCGGCGCGGTTTTGCTGAGGGCTGATGGCTGAAGGCTGAGAGCTTTTATGTCACGAATTGGAAAAAAGCCGATCGCACTGCCTAAGGGCGTGACGGTCAAAATTGAAGGCAATCTGGTCGCGGTACAGGGGCCGAAAGGCAAGCTGGACACGCGCGTGCCCGCTGGAATTAAAGTCGAGCAGCAGGATGGCCACATTGTCGCCCTGCGCGAGAACGATTCGCAGGCAGCGCTTCACGGGTTGACCCGCGCCTTGGTTAACAATGCCGTCGAAGGAGTTACCAGGGGCTGGACGCGTGAACTTGAAATCGTCGGTATCGGTTACCGCGCCGAAATGAAGGGTAAGGGCACAGTGGTGTTCACCCTTGGATACTCGCATCCGATCGAGTATCCGCTGCCAACGGGAATCGATGTAGCAGTTGACCCCAAGCAGACGCGCCTGACCGTAACCGGAATCGACCGGCAAAAAGTCGGCCAGGTTGCGGCCGAGATGCGGGCGCTGCGTCCGCCCGATCCGTACAAGAACAAGGGCGTGCGCTTCGTCGGCGAGCGACTGAAGAAGAAAGTGGGCAAGACGGGAGCAAAATGATCGTGTTTGGCGGGCGTCTGAGCCCGCCGCGATCATCCCGAGCGAAGTCGAGGGATCTTGAGATTTGGTAATTGGGTAATTTTGTAATTTGGTAATTGAAAACCGAAGACGATTCGAGGTTTAAAAATTACCCAATTACCAAATTGCCCAATTACAAATTAGGTTATTCATGCTGACACTAACATCCAAAAACACGACGCGCCGGCGGGTGCATGAACGCATTCGCAAGAAAGTTCTGGGCACCGCAGAACGCCCCAGGCTGAACGTCTACCGTTCACTGAACCACATTTACGTACAGGTCATCGATGACCTGAAGGGCGAAACTCTGGTTTCGGCCAGCAGCGCAGAAGGCAAGAAGGACGCGCGTCCGACGGGCGGGAATTTGGCGGCTGCAAAGTCAATCGGCAAGACCATTGCCGAGCGTGCCAAGGCCAAGGGGATCAGCAAAGTTGTGTTTGACCGCGGCGGATACATTTATCACGGGCGTGTGAAAGCCATCGCAGACGCGGCCAGAGAAGCGGGATTGCAGTTTTAAGAAGCTTCTAGCTACTAGCCACTAGCTTCTAGCAACCGAATCTGAATCAGCGATTGCTAGGAGCTAGGAGCTAGAAGCTAGTAGCTCGAATTCGAGAATCAAAGCATGCCAACAGTCGTCAAAAAACTCGATGCGGGCGCCTACCAGCTAAAAGATCAGGTAGTCGCCATTAATCGCGTCACAAAAGTCGTCAAGGGCGGAAAGAACCTTTCCTTCGCCGCGCTGGTTGTTGTCGGAGATCCTTCGTCCGCTGTCGTCGGATATGGCTCCGGTAAAGCCAAAGAAGTTCCGCAGGCGATCCGCAAGGGGATCGAATCGGCCAAGAAGAATCTTGTGCGCGTGAACCTGACCCAAACCAGCATCCCGCACGCGGTGCTCGGGCGCTTTGGCTCCGGGATGGTGCTGCTGAAGCCGGCCCCCGAAGGCACGGGCGTGATCGCTGGCGGTGCGGTGCGCGCGATCATGACTTCCGTCGGCATTCAGAACGTGCTTACGAAATCGATCGGCACGACCAATCCGCATAACGTGATCAAAGCCACTTTTGACGCGCTCCGAAAACTGAAGAACAAAGAAATTGTCGCCGGCGTACGCGGTAAGGCGGCAGAGGAATTGTGACATTGTGTAATTGGGGAATTTGGTAATTGGGAAATTGGAGAAGCGTTTTCAATTACACAATTACTAAATTTCCCAATTGCTCAATTTTAGGAATCTGGACAATGGCAAAGAAGGCAGAACAGACGGCTGGCAAACTGCAGCTCAGGTGGGTGCGCTCGGCGATTTGCGCCCCCGTAAAACAGAAAAAGGTTGTTCGTGGTCTGGGTTTCACCCGGTTGAATCAAGTGATCGAACGGCCGGACACGCCCGCGATTCGCGGGATGGTGGCGAAGGTGCCGCATTTGGTGGAAATCGTTCAATAAAGCAGCTTTTAGCCTTTAGCTCTTAGCTTTTGCCAAATCCGATCAAGATTTGATTCAAGCTAAAGGCTAAGAGCTAAAAGCCAAGAGCTATTTTTATGAATCTTTCAACTATTCGCAAACCCCGTAAAGCCTCTGAAAACCGCAAGCGCGTCGGGCGCGGCATGGGTTCGGGCATGGGCAAGACTTCTACGCGCGGACACAAAGGCCAGCGTTCGCGCAGCGGTTCGCGCATGATGCGTGGCTTTGAAGGTGGCCAGATGCCTTTGCATCGCCGTCTGCCGAAGCGCGGCTTCACCAACATTTTTCGCCAGGAGTACAACATCGTGAATCTGGAAAAGATTGCGGCCCTCGGCGAGACCACCATAAATCCGGATGTTCTGCGCAAAGCCGGAGTCATCAGCACCAAGCGGCCGGTGAAAATTCTCGGTGACGGAGAACTGAAAGCTGCGATCACGATTCAGGCGCATAAGTTTTCGAAGTCCGCGCAGGAGAAGATCACGAAGGCGGGTGGTAAATTCGAGGTATTGGAAGCGTAACTTAGCTCTCAGCCATCAGCCCTCAGCTATCAGGAAAGCGGGGTTTGGTTTTACTGAAAGCTGACGGCTGATAGCTGAAGGCTGGTTTTTTATATGTTTGAGAAGTTTGCCAACATCTTCCGCATTCCCGACCTGCGCAAGCGGATCCTGTTCACGCTGGCGCTGCTGGCGGTTTACCGCATCGGCGGGCACATTCCCATTCCCGGCATTAACTCAACGATGTTCTCGCAGTTCATTGAGCAGAACAAAGGCACGCTGCTGGGTTTTGTAGATCTCTTCTCGGGTGGTCAGTTCCGCCGCATGACGGTCTTCGCCCTTGGCATCATGCCGTACATCACGGCATCGATCATTTTGCAGCTACTCACCGTCGTGTACGAGCCGCTTGCGAAACTGCAGAAGGAAGGCGAACTGGGCCGCAAGAAAATCACCCAATGGACCCGCTATCTGACGCTCGGCCTCAGTGCCGTGCAGTCGTTTGGCATTGCGGTGGCGCTGCAAAAAAGCGGCGGCTTCGTTCTGAACCCGGGCCTGAGCTTCGTTCTCATGACTGTGCTCACGCTCACGACCGGCAGCGTCTTCATTATGTGGCTGGGTGAGCAAATCACCGAGCGAGGTATCGGCAACGGCATGTCGTTGCTGATCTTTGCGGGAATCGTCGTTGGCCTGCCGCGCGGCGTGTTCGATTTGTGGCAGAAGGCGAGGACCGATGCCTGGGGCGCGTTGACTCCCATTCTGATGGTGGCATTGATCATCGTGATGATTGCCATCATTGCGTTCATCGTCTACGTCGAGCGCAGCGAGCGGCGCATCCCCGTGCAATATGCCAGGCGGATCATTGGCCGCAAAATGGTTGGCGGCCAAACGCAACACCTGCCGTTGCGAGTGAACTCGGGCGGCGTCATGCCGGTAATTTTTGCTTCTTCGATCGTCACCATTCCCCAGACGCTGCTCTTCGGTCTGCGCGACAATCCGCACTTCGGGCCGGTACTGCGCGCGCTTTACTGGGGTGAACCGCTCTACACCGTGCTGTATGCCGCAGGCATCATTTTCTTTGCCTACTTCTATGTTTCCATCATCTTCAATCCCAATGAAGTTGCCGACAACATGCGGAAGTACGGCGGATTTATTCCCGGTATTCGTCCGGGCAGGCGCACCGCCGACCATATCAACGAAATTCTGACGCGCATCACGCTGGTTGGCGCCGTGTACCTCATCATCATCTCGCTGATCCCCGAATGGATGATCACCGGCATCCATTTGAACCACCTGTATGGGGCGGCAGGGCGGTTCTTTGAAGGACTTCCCAACTGGGTGTTGAACGGCTTGGGTGTAAATTTTTATTTCGGCGGCACTTCCCTGCTGATCGTGGTCGGCGTGGCGATGGATACCGTCAATCAGGTCGAGTCGCAGTTGATCATGCGGCACTATGACGGCTTTACTCCCCGCAGTGGGCGGGTTCGCGGCCGCCGCAATTGGGCGTAGGCAGAAGCAGGCGGCAGGTTTGGCAGTCACCGGGCGTCAGGGCGGCATCGCAGGACACGAGGAGCGGGCTGGGGCGAGTTGGATGACGGAGCAGGTGTTGCGGATCATCGGACCCGTTGTGCTTCTCGGGCCTCCCGGCGCAGGCAAAGGTACCCAGTCCAAGCGGATTACGGAGCATTACCTCATTCCGCAGGTATCGACCGGCGACCTGCTGCGCGAGCACGTCAAGCAGCAAACGGCTTTAGGAGTGCAGGTCCAGGCCACTCTCGCGAGGGGCGAGTTGGTTCCGGACCATCTGGTTTGTGACATCGTTGCCTGGCGTTTACGCCAGCCGGATGCCGACCGCGGGTTTATCCTCGACGGCTTCCCCCGGACGCAAAAGCAGGCGGCGTGGCTGGATGCATTTTTGAAATTCGAGTTCTTTGAAAGTGGGAAATGGGCGGCGTGGCTGCCGATTGTGATCCGGATTCAGGTCGACTATAATAAGTTGTTGCTCCGGATCACTGGACGGCGGACTTGTCCGACCTGTGGGTCGATCTACAACGTCCATTCCAATCCGCCGCGGGTTGACGAAATCT
>DAIPJJ010000189.1:0-8124 GCA_036770325.1 Terriglobales bacterium | reverse complement strand
CTCTGTCATCCCGAGCAACGCGAGGGATCTGCAGTTCCTAGGTCATCCCGAGCAACGCAATGCATCTGCAGTTGTGTGGACCCTGCCCTGAGGTCGAGCCGTCCACTTCCATCCCTCTGTCATCCCGAGCAACGCGAGGGATCTGCAGTTCCTAGGTCATCCCGAGCAACGCAATGCATCTGCAGTTGTGTGGACCCTGCCCTGAGGTCGAGCCGTCCACTTCCATCCCTCTGTCATCCCGAGCAACGCGAGGGATCTGCAGTTGTGCTGAATGGCCCGGAAGTCGAGGGTCGCCTCCCTTCCATCCCTCTGTCATCCCGAGCAACGCGAGGGATCTGCAGTTCCTAGGTCATCCCGAGCAAAGCGAGGGATCTGCAGTTGTGTTGAACGGCCCTGAAGTCGAAGAGTCGAACACTGTCGCGACACCGTTGACCGTGTGGGTCGGACATTCCTGTCCGACGCTTCTGATTCTGACCTCCACGAATCAGCACGAACGGGAAGGGCACAGTTTCAGCCGCGCCCCATACGCCAAGCGCGACGCCAGAAGCGACCGTGTACCAGCGGCCACGTAAAAACGATTGTCTCAACGCGAAGATCAGTCCTTCCGAGAATGATCGTCGCCAAGCGGCTCCGAACCCCTTAGCCCGCTGGATTGACCTTAATCCCGGAATGAAATTCATCATTATGCCGTGTCGAGTTCAATCGCACATAGCAGGCTTCGAAAGCACCAAAATAAATCAGCAGGTTGTAGTCGGCATTACTGATAATCCGCTCTTGACGAACTCTTTCGGGATTCTTCCCTGAATTGGAGCGAAGCCGAGGCAAGAGGAACCCACCCAGGATTGTGTAGTAAAAGACAGCATAACTCAGGAACTTCATCCATCCCGGAGTTGTGCGGAAAGTCTTCATACCGCCTTTCCGCGCCAGCAGCATCGCCACTATCAATAGCAAGAACGTCGCGCTGTCCAACCATTCTGTTTTATCCGGCGCCCCCTTTCCCATAAGTACAGTGGCAATGGTCAAGACGCTGCCAACAATTCCCAACAGCGCGATTACAAGACATGGATAAATCAGAACCTGCTCCCACACCGAGAGTGGTGGAGCTTCCTTGACGTACTGCGAGCCTGCCGAGGCTCGCACTATCGTCTCCAGGTCAGACTCCCACAAACGCGAACGCGACGGCTTCTCCGGATCGTAGCGGACCGCAATCTGCGCGCCCCGAAGCGCTTCAGCCCAAGCTATCGCCTCATTTTCGTCAGACAGCGTCTTCTTGAATTTGCCTGTGTAAAGCTCGCTCGCAACGCGATAGTCATAGTCCAGCTCCAGCCGGGCGGTCCCTTCCGTCTCCTCGGCAGAGGCATTGACGATCTGGCCATAGCTGATCGGCCACGTCTCGCTCCGCCGTCTCTGATACCCTGCGGCGCCCTTAGTAACCGCAGCCGCAACTAGTGAAAGGATTGCCCCACCCAACTCCCATTGCCACTGTGAGGGCTCCGATATCAAAATCATTCGCCAAGAGTGTACAACCGCCGAGAGGGCTGGCCCAGGTTTGTCCCAAATCAGTTTAATAAAACAGAAAAGGCTACCCCACGCTTCGTGACGTTCGAAGCCCGGGGGTAGCCCTTTTGCAGATACTGCAAGCTTAGGACAAAGCTGGGCTAGCCCCACCCACGTTTTTATAAGATCGAGAGACTGGGCCACCCGCCAACACGGATTTCACGCTCGATTTCTAATCACGGTAGAACGTTTGCGGAGTAGGGACTTTGAGTGAGGTTCGACTCACTATTCGGCGTTCTGCCAACGAGCGCAGGCGATGGAGGTTCTTTTCCAATTTTGCAGTGCCGAAGTGATCCTTTATCAAATTCTCTATTGCTTTTTCCAAAAGCGCGATTGCTGTGTCAACCTCTAAGGCATTCCCATTCGAGTCAAATGCTGGCACCCCAGCATCGAATGCTCCTACTGCTTCAGCCGTGCACCCGTTGCTATACTCCCAGTTCCGGTTGAAGTGTACTTCTTTAACGCGTGTGCGAATCAGTTCATCCCAAAAAGCAGTGTAATCGGGTTGGCCCCAGTCCTGAACTTTCAGAGGGGCGGGGGTGATAACAATTGATCCTTTATGAGCAAGGCGGATAGACGTTGCAAATTCGTTCGCGGACTGGACATTCACGTCCCAAATATTCTTCGTAAACCAATCTTCGCCGCGTTGTTTCTTCAAGTCCACAGCGGACGTCACGTTATATTTTCCCAATTCGGTGTAGAGCCTCAGTCCGGAAGTCAACTCACTACTGCAATAGAGAGCTTGTTGGTCGTTCAGAACGCAATCGATCGCAGAGAAATATGGCGCGGCAAACTGCAATTCACTCAATTTGTATGGACGCATAGCCGGAGTTTGGGCGATTAGCGTAATGGCGTATAGATTACCGTTGACATTGCACTACCTCTGACCCTTGTTTCAGTCTGCCTGCGTTTGCCACATCGCAGGAATTGCACTCCTTCAGAGACACTTGTGTCACACTACACGCGGAGAATGGGAATGATAATTCCGGAAGACCCACACAAAGGGTTATTAGACGATCAGGGAGCCACTGAGCTTGTTTCGGAGCAACTTAGCACGTGGACTAACCTGCTTAGGGATCTCGCAAACTACGGTAGTCACCTCATACCACGCGCCTACACATCGAGTGGCAAAACGCTTGGCGATGCGATCCTGATTGGCGGTCTGCTCAGACAGCTAGTAGCAATGATTGATGCAATCGAGATTCTGTTATGCAGGAGTGCAGTTCACGCCGCCACTCTGCAACTTCGGGCTATGTTCGAAGGCTCTGTGTATATCGACTGGATGCTTGCGGGCGACCGGGAGAAAAAAGCGGCTTACTATTACGTCCACAACCTGTTACGTCTGCGGCTTTGGTCAATGCGCGTTCAGCCGGGCACACCCCAATCGTCAAGCTTTAAGAAAATAATGGACCAAGCAGGGCTTCCAGTTAACGACACGCTCGGGAAGGAAGGCAAGAGTCAAGTCCAGGAAATAGATCGCGTTTTGTCCCAAGCCCGTTTCGCGGCAGTTCACGATGAATTTCGAGACTGGAAAAATCGAAATGGCCGCAAGCCCGCTTGGTATTCCCCACTTGGCGTCAGCGACCTCAGAGATATGGCGATTAAGGTTAATAGAGAGCCCTTGTACGTATTCGTGTACGGCCCGGGATCTGAGGTGATGCACGCGTCGAATTACGGCCATCATATCCAGTTTCAGAGCGGGCGGATCACGTTCTATTCTATTCGGCATCCGAAACAGTTTTCCCAAACAGTACGACTGACTGCCACCATAGCAATTGATATTTTCAGGAAGATCCTCTGCGAATATCGCGAAGAGGAGTCGCGACGGTCGTTCAGCAAGAAATACGTCGAGAAATGGCAACAGGCATTTATGAGCATCCCTGAGTTGAAGATCAATGAGACAGAGCTGGGTCCTTGAGGAAAGCTATGACAGTACTGAACCAGCTCATCACGGTTTACGCCGCGTACCCCGCCGTCTCGCCCCTCTTGCGAGAAGTGGTAATCATCAAAACCCAACCACACTCACGCTGCCATCGGATAGAGCACTGACCGCGCTCTCTCCAACAACGCCGACAGCTTCGCATCCTTGGACACCACCGCCGAGATCCCCGTCTCCCTGGCCTCGCCCTCGCTGAGCACATTGCCGTAATCACTGAATACGATGATTGGCACCATCGGCATCAGGCGCTTCAATTCGCATGCCGCCTCGATTCCGTTCATCACCGGCATCGAGAGATCGAGCAAAATCAAATTAGGAAGAAAGATCTGCGCCATTTCTACGGCTTCTTTTCCGTTCTCCGCCTCTCCGCATACTTCGAAGTCTTCTTGTGAATCGAACAACTCACAAAGCGCCTTTCGGATCATGTCGTGGTCATCCGCTATCAACACCGATTTCGTCATGTTGGATAACCTCCTGCCTCTGCCTAACATAGTTCCGCCTAACATGGTTCTGCCGAACATGCTTCCCTGCCTCAACTTGAAGGCAGTTGTCGTTAGACGTGTCGTGGCGGAGGTTGTGGCGCTCGAGTTCCGTGCGTCGGACTTCCGATCAGGTTCGGAACTCAATCAAACGTATTGGGAGAACGCCGGATGCGGAAGGCGGGAAGGGCGCAACAGGCAGAAGCGTAGCTTCTCGCGAATTCCCGCAGCCGTTAACTACATCGGATTCCAAACCTGAGCTGACGGCAATCGAGAAAAAGCTGTAAAAATTGGGTACAGAGGGGAGTCGGGTTCTAAGGTGAGCGTAGTAGGCGGGTGGGCTAGCTAACCCTTTGTTTACCCGATGCCGAACATACCACAACACAAGGCCTCCCCGAAGCCTGCCCTGAGCGGAGTCGAACGGCCGTTTTCGAAGGGTGGGAATGGAAACTGTGGAAATTTCTTGTCAAGCCCCCTGCAGACGTAATTCGTCCCTAACCTTCTCATCCGGCTCGAAATATAAATTTCCGAAACGTGTCACAATT
This sequence comes from Terriglobales bacterium, assembly GCA_036770325.1. Taxonomy (GTDB): domain Bacteria; phylum Acidobacteriota; class Terriglobia; order Terriglobales; family Acidobacteriaceae; genus Gp1-AA145. The sequence goes on along the minus strand of DAIPJJ010000189.1, from coordinate 3,604 downwards.
TCCCGTCAAATCTGCTATTCTGGATATATAGAGTAAATCTTTAAGCTAAGGCGCGGCCATAGGCCGCGCCTTTTCCATTTCAGGACAATTCTTCGCGAACACAAGGGGACTCAGATCGTGGAAATTCCAGATGAACAGCCTCAGAAAGCGCCCATTCCGGCCCTGCCTGGGCCTGGCAAACGCCGCCCGCCAACCAACATTCGTCACTCACGCCCGCCCAAGCGCCGAGGCGAAGCAGGCGAACTCGCCTTCATGCGCCGCGCCATTGCCGAGGGCTTCGCCATCGCCAAGCCCTGGGGCGATAGTGAGCGTTACGACTTCATCCTCGACAACGGTTCCCGCCTCTGGCGCGTGCAAGTCCGCTCCACCGATTACGAGGTGCATCACGGATTCGCCGTCCACGCCTACACACGCGTGGGCCGGCAATCGGTCAAGCTCACGTCCAGGGACATAGATGTCATCGCCGCTTATCTCGTTCCGCGCGACCTCTGGTACATCGTACCCATCGAAGCCTGCACCTGCAAAAACTTGTGGTTCTATCCTGGGCACTCGCCCAAAGGCAGCAAGTTCGAAAAATTTCGTGAAGCTTGGGAGCTTCTGCGCGCGCCCGCAACTTCGGAAGCAGTCGCCGTCACATCGCCCATCGAAATCTCGTGACATATACGCCTTGTGAGCGACAACATGAGCGATAACCCGGGACGGGTGGCCCACCTTTCTGCTGTGTCCTGAGAGCACCACAATGAGGGTGCCCCACTCTTGCGTTCTTTGCAAGGGTGGGAAGATCGCACCTAGATTCTTCTTGTGTCTCGGGTTGCAAGTCGAGGTTTGTGCTGACCATCCTTCAGCATAAAACGCGAAAGGATGGGGCACCTCTCAGATGCAATAAATTCCGAGAAAGAAGCGTCCCCTGAAAGGCCGGGCCACCTACCCCAAATTAGAACTCAGTTGGGAAGATGTCTGTGACGGGTGAACATCTCATGCACCCACCCTTCGAAAACCACGAAGGGTGGGGCAGCCTCAGTTGTGGTATGTTCGGGTTCCGAACGAAAGGGTGGGCCACCCGTCCCTGAAGGATCAGATGTAATATACATATCCGGATCGGGATACGGAAAGGATGCGAGCAACCTTGAGTAGTGAACAGTCTATGGATCTGGTACTTTGGCGGCTAAGTGGGCCGTCAACTGCCCTGCTTGCGGCACCTTGGCCTTACGCATTGCCACAGAGTAAATTCTGTCTGTGGTGGATCGCCGCAGGCGAGGACGGCTCGGCTCGCAACGAGGGTTTAGTGTTTTCGGAGGTCGAAGTTTTTCGTTATACCAAGTGCTACACGGACGAAATTAGACGGAGAACTTATGACACGCTTATAGATATGGGCCACACACCTCTTCTTGACGAAATTGGTTTAAAGAGACCCAGCACTCGTAAACTGGATCTAAAGCACTTTGCCGTTTCCTTCGACAATCGTCCCTTGTACGAATTCGCTGCCCAATCATTCGAATTCACGTCCCCGTTCGACGTACCAACCTTCATCGAACGGCCGATCAAGTTCAGGCTGGAGTCCAGTGGCAGGGGAACTCCGTGATGAGGCAAGCAAAAGCCTTGAACCCGTAGGCATACCGCAGTCAATAGGAATGCGTCAAAGGATGGGCCGCCCGTCTATTTCATCCCACTTCTGCCAAATTCGGGGGGCTGGCCCACCCTTCGTCTTTGAGTGTCGAAACTACCACAAATAAGGCTGCCCCACCCTTCGCGGTTTTCGAAGGGTGGGAAAAAATTTATCGTCCCGTTTCCATCACGCCGAAGACGCTGAGCGCAGATGCGACATTGCCCATCTCATCGACAAACACGACGACGGATGAGCTGTTGCAGTAATCGTCAGAGCGACGAAGTGTCAGTTTGTTAATTCAACTAGGTAAGCGCGACAGCTAAACTCAACGCGATTTGATGAGCCCACGACACCATTGAATTAGACACCAGAACAGAACAAAAAAGCCCCGGCTTGCGCCGGGACTTTGGCTGAATGCTAACTGCTGAGTGCTGAATGCTTCTCAGTACATATCCCCGCCCATGCCGCCGTGGCCGCCCGGCATCGGAGCTGCCTTCTTCTCTTCCGGCAGTTCGCTGACCAGGGCTTCGGTCGTCAGCATGAGGGCTGCGATCGAGCCTGCATTCTGCAGCGCGGTGCGCACGACCTTCGTCGGATCGAGCACGCCGGCCTTTACCAGGTCTTCGTACTCGTTGGCGAAAGCGTTGTATCCGAAGTTCGACTCCTTCGCGTCGAGCACCTTGCCCAGCACCACAGCACCTTCTTCGCCGGCGTTCTCGGCGATCTGGCGCAGCGGCTCCTGCATAGCACGCTTCACAATGTTGACGCCGATGTGCTCGTCGCCTTCGAGCTTCAGCTTGTCAAGGGCCGAAGCCGAACGCGCCAGCGCAACTCCGCCGCCAGGGACGATTCCCTCTTCGACGGCCGCGCGGGTGGCATGCATCGCATCTTCAACGCGGGCTTTCTTTTCCTTCATTTCGGTTTCGGTCGCGGCGCCAACTTTAATGACGGCCACGCCGCCAACCAGCTTCGCCAGCCGCTCTTGCAGCTTCTCGCGGTCGTAGTCGCTGGTAGTCTTGTCGATCTGGCTGCGAATTTCTTTTACGCGGCCTTCGATTTCGTTGTGCTTGCCCTTGCCCTCGACGATGGTGGTGTTGTCCTTGTCGATGGTGATTTTCTTCGCCTGGCCAAGGTCTGAAACCTGAACGTTCTCGAGCTTAATTCCGAGATCTTCAGTGATGGCCTTGCCGCCGGTGAGGATGGCGATATCCTGCAGCATGGCTTTGCGACGATCGCCGAAGCCCGGGGCCTTGACTGCGCTGACGTGCAGCGTGCCGCGCAGCTTGTTGACCACGAGTGTCGCGAGCGCTTCGCCTTCGACATCTTCAGCAATGATGACGAGCGGCTTGCCGCCCTTCGCGATCTGCTCGAGCAGCGGGAGCAGGTCCTTCATGCTGGAGATTTTCTTTTCGTGAATCAGGATGTAGGCGTTGTCGAGCACGGCTTCCATCCGCTCCGGATCGGTAACAAAGTATGGGGAGAGATAGCCGCGATCGAACTGCATGCCTTCGACGACTTCGAGCTGGGTTTCGAGCGTCTTCGATTCTTCGACGGTGATGACGCCATCCTTGCCGACCTTCTTCATCGCTTCGGCAATGATCGTGCCAATGGTCTCGTCATTGTTGGCGCTGACCGTACCGACCTGCGCGATCATTTCGCCTTGGACGGGCTTAGAGAGCTTGTCGAGTTCGCCCTTGCCGCGCTCGCCGGTTTTCTTATCGATTTCTCCGGCAATTACGCCAATGGCTTTCTCGATGCCGCGCTTGAGCGCCATGGGATTCGCGCCGGCGGCAACAGTTTTGACGCCTTCGCGATAGATGGCCTGAGCGAGAACGGTGGCAGTGGTGGTGCCGTCGCCGGCAACATCGCTGGTCTTCGAAGCGACTTCCTTCACCATCTGCGCGCCCATATTTTCGAGCGTGTCTTTCAGTTCAATTTCTTTGGCAACGGTGACGCCGTCCTTGGTGATGGTCGGCGAACCGAATTTCTTGTCGATCA
>DAIPJJ010000188.1:0-8124 GCA_036770325.1 Terriglobales bacterium | reverse complement strand
AGGTTCGGGATCGCGATCGCGGCGATGATCAGGATGATCGCCACCACAATCAGCAACTCAATTAATGAGAAACCCTTCTGTTTACGCATTTTAAATTTTCCCTCTTCTTTTCTGTTTTTCGAATCTCGGTCTCAGCGACCCGATGCCAGTACTATCGCACTTCTCTCGCCATGCTGGGCGTTACGAAAGTGTGTTACGCATGCTCTCTCTGCAGTTCATGTTTTCAATCGGTTGCGGATTTTGGCCCAAGTACGGTCCTACGTTTTTGGGGCACCTTGGCGTTAATTGTCACAATCAAATGACAATTTCTGTCGGTTTTCCGCGGGCCTATCAGCCTCTCCATACAGAACGTTGGCCTCTCCTTATCTTGCAGCATCTCTGTAATTTTGTGGCGCTGCCGCCATGGTTCCCCAGGCGGGGCCCCATGAATTCCGATGGGTCGACCTGAATGTAGTGCGTCCTTTTTGGCCTGTTCGCGGGAACTGCGCATTGCCTTCCCAGAGACAGATCGTTCGACGACGCTGGCTGAACTGTTCCAGCTTTCTGGATGCCCTGCCGTGTTTTGTCATCTGGTGACAAGATTTGTCATATCAGCTAATGGATCCTATTTTCGGAGGGCTCGGTACCGATACGTTTGACTTCACACGATTGCGAAGGACGCCTGGTTGCTCTTACGATTGCGATGACTTTTGTCATCGGTTCCAGGTGCCTTGAGAAATCTCAGCATTTTTCACAGATAAAATGTTACGTCGATGCCCTCTACTGCCACTCAGCTCACAGCCCAAGATGCACAAGAGCGTTCCGGCAGGCTATTCTCGTCGCCCGCGAAGCGGAGCACTATTCTCGCGCTTGCGCTTGTTCTGCTGACGATTGCTGTTTACTACCCTGTCGGGCGGAATGGCTTTATCAATTTTGACGACAATCATTACATTACTTCCAATTCACATGTCGCTTCAGGCCTGAGTTGGTCCACGGTGAAGTGGGCTTTTACTACCTTTGACGCCGCGAATTGGCATCCGCTTACCTGGCTGTCTCATTCCCTGGATTACCAACTCTTCGGATTGAATGCCGCAGGCCATCATTTTGAGAGCGTTCTGATCCATGCACTGAATGTCGTTTTGCTTTTCCTGGTGCTGCAAGCGCTCACGGGTTTGACATGGCGCAGTCTTTTGGTTGCGGCGTTTTTCGCCGTGCATCCCTTAAACGTTGAATCAGTCGCTTGGGCAGCGGAACGCAAAACCGCGCTGAGCATGTTGTTCTTCTTACTGGGCGTCTGGGCTTACTATTCATACGTTCGCAGGCCCGCGGTCGGTCGATATCTCGCCGTCCTGACACTCTTCGCACTCGCGTTGATGTCCAAACCGCAAGTCGTGACGTTTCCGTTTGTTCTATTGCTGTTGGATTTCTGGCCTCTGCATAGGACTAGTTGGCTGAAACCTCGCGATGAGCCGGAGCAACCACCGCGATCATTCGCCTTCTTGATTGCTGAAAAAGGCCCATTGTTTGCTCTTAGCGCCGCGAGCGCGCTGATTACACTCCAGGCGCAGCACGCCGGGAATGCTGTGCGTACGGTTGCGGACTACTCGTGGGGGCTGCGGATTGAGAACGCGGTTGTCTCATATGTGCTGTATTTGCGGGATGTATTCTTGCCGCACCACCTCGCGCCGATTTATCCGCACCCGACCGCTTTGTTTCCCGTGTGGAAAGTGGTGGCTGCAACCGCGTTGTTGCTCGCGATTTCTGTGATGGTCATTCTTGCGCGAAAGCGCGCGCCCTTTTCAATTGTTGGCTGGTTCTGGTTCCTGGGAACGCTGGTCCCGATGATCGGTATTGTGCAGGTGGGCCTGCAAGCACGGGCAGATCGCTATATGTATGGCGCGATCATTGGCGTGCTCATTGTTTTGGTTTGGGGATTGGGCGATCTGGTTGACCGATACAAAGTTTCTCCAGTGTTCACCACGGGGTTGTGCGCGCTCGTCGTATTCGGGCTCTCGCTCGCGACTTATGGTCAAGTCGGCCTTTGGCGAAACAGCGAGACACTCTGGAACTATACGATGTCGGTCACGCACGACAACTTCATGGCGGAAGACAATCTCGCCCAGGAACTCGCGAATCAGGGACGCACGCAGGAAGCGCTCGTCCATTTTCATCACATACTGAATCTGCACGACTGGAGCGCTTCTGATCTGATCTCGTTTGGGGTTTACGAGCAACACAACGGCTACGCTGAAGACGCGATCAAGCAGTACCAGCGGGCATTAACGGTAGCGAAAGATGCCGGCACTCGAGCGCTTGCACTCAGCGACATCGGCGCTGCGTACCTCGATCTGAAAAATCCGAGTGGAGCGAAATCAAGCTATGATGCCGCGCTCAGGATAAATCCGAATGATGTGCGCGCTCTCATTGGTAGCGGCCTTGCAGCCCAGAAGATGGGAGATGTGTCTTTGGCAATTCAGCAGTACAAGCAAGCGATAGTGAACAGTCCCAGCGATTTAGTGTATGAGCTCTTGGGCCGCGCGTTGGAGCAAAGCGGCAATTCAAGAGATGCGATGGAGGCCCTTCAAAAGGCGGAGCAGTTATCTTCCGATCCGAAAGGCATGCGCGCCTTCGTTGACCATTTGCTAGCGCACTGAGCGGACGCGGATGACTACGCGATTTTTCTCAGCACCAGCGCGGAGTTTTTCGATCCGAAGGCGATGCAGTTGCACACTGCGTGCTCGATCTGCTTTTTCCTGCCCGGCTGCGGAACGTAGTCGAGATCGCAATCTTTGTCAGGATCTTCGAGATTGATTGTGGGCGGAATCTGGCTTGTGTCCATGGCGACCAGAGTGGCAGCGACTCCGGCTGCGCCACAAGCCCCTTGCGGATGTCCAATTTGCGATTTCAACGCCGACATGGGAACTTGCCTGGCGCGATCTTCACCTAGCGCGAGCTTCAAGGCGCGGGTTTCGATTCGATCATTCAACTGAGTCGATGTGCCGTGCAGATTCACGTAATCGACACTGTCGGGACCGATGCCTGCCTGCTGCATCGCCAGACCAATCGCGCGCGCTGGTTCTTCACCGCATTCCATCAGGCGCACCCGATGGAAGGCCTCACAGGTCGAACCGTACCCACAAACTTCGGCCAGGATCTTTGCTCCCCGCGCTTTCGCGTGCTCGTAGTCTTCAAGCACGAACATCCACGCGCCTTCGGCCAGAACGAAGCCGTCGCGATCGGCGGAGAACGGCCGCGAACCGCGCTCTGGGAGAGAGTTCCAGCTCTCGGTAAGAATTTTCATGAGAATGAAGCCGCGTACCGTGCCAAGCGAGATAGGCGCATCGGCTCCGCCGGTAAGCACCATGTCGAGGCGGCCGGATTGAATCTGCCGCATGGCGTACGCGATCGCATCCGTGGAAGAGGTGCAGCCGGTCGTGATCACGTGGCTCGGTCCACGCAAACCGAAGCGAACATTCAGCTCGCTTGAAATACTGCCCATCACGCCGCTGGGCACGCAGAACAAGCTCATTTTGCTGAGTTGTCCGTGGAAATAGAGCCGGTATTGTTCTTCGGTGAATTCCTGCGAGCCGCCACCGGTTCCGATGATTACTCCGAACCTACGGCGCTGCTCGATGGGAAGAGAAGAAGAGTCAAGGCCGGCGTTGGTGAGCGCTTCATTGGCGGCGCATAGAGCCAATGGCAAAACGCGCGAGACATGTTTGCGTTCTTTCTTCTCGACCCAGACAAGTTCGTCGAAGCCAGAAACCTCGCCCGCGATCTGGACTTCAATGGGGGAAGCATCGAAACGCGAGATTCGTCTTACCCCGCTTCGGCCTGCGAGCACGCCTTCATGGAAAGCGGTTGTCCCGATTCCATTCGGGCTGACAACCCCCATACCACTAATCACAATACGTCTGTTCGCGGGCATGCTCATAAAAAATAACAGGTTTCAGGCGCGGGGGATTAGACCAGGGGTCAAAACTTTGTCATTGATTCGGAATGGTCTATTCGATCCCGAGTTCCCGTGCGAGCGCTTTCCACTTGGTGTTCACGACAGCTTTCGTTTTGTCGTCCATCAGGATCTCGTCGGGCCAGGGCCGCACGAATCCTTCGCTTGGCCACTTGCGAGTGGCGTCGATGCCCATTTTTGACCCGAAGTTTGGCAGGCGCGAAGCGTGATCAAGAGAATCGATTGGACCGAGCGTGAACTGAATGTCCCGCTCGGGGTCAATGTGGTTCAGAACTTTCAGCGTGACTTCACCGATGTCCTGAACATTCACGTCTTCATCTACAACAACGATGCATTTCGTGAACATCGCCTGGCCCAGCGACCAGATTGCATTCATCACCTTGCGGGCCTGGCCCGGGTACGATTTACGTATGGAGACGATCATCAGGTTGTGAAACACGCCTTCAATTGGAAGGTTCACCTCCACCAGTTCGGGGATGGTGAGCTTCATCAGGGGAAGGAATATTCGCTCGACCGCTTTCCCCATGTAGGCGTCTTCCTGCGGCGGCTTGCCGACAATGGTTGTGGCGTAGATGGGATTGTTGCGATGCGTAACGCAGGTCAGGTGGAAAACCGGATAGAGATCCGGCAGGGAATAGAAGCCGGTGTGATCGCCGAAGGGGCCTTCCATGCGGAGCTCGTCAAGATTGACGTAGCCTTCGAGAACAATTTCGGCATTGGCTGGGACCTCGAGATCGACAGTCTCGCATTTGACGAGTTCAACGGGCTTTTGTCGCAGGAACCCGGCAATGAGATATTCCTCGACGTCAGGTGGCGCTGGCACGATTGCCGAAAATGTGAGCGCAGGATCGGTACCGATCGCGACTGCAACATCCATTCTGCCGGGTGGCAAGCCGCCCTCCGGAATAGCAGAGCCGCCCGAAGTGCGAGCCATTATGTCCACCGGACTGGGGTGGGACGCTTGACCGTCCCCCGCTCGCCGCAGCATTTCACGATAGTGCTCCGCAGCAACTTTTTGCCGTTGCCAGTGCATGCCGGTGCTTTGCCTGTCGTACACCTGCATGCGATACATCCCGACATTGCGCTTTCCGGTCTTGGGATCACGAGTGATCACGCAGGGCAAAGTAATGAATCGTCCCGCGTCTTGCGGCCAGCATTGCAGAATTGGCAGATGACTCAGATCAAAATTTTCTTTTCGAATCACTTCTTTGCATGCGCCGGTGGAAACGGTCTTCGGAAAGAACTTGCCCATTTCGGCGAGCATGGGAAGCATCTTCACTTTGTCGAGAAAGCCCTGCGGAGACTTCACATCCATGAACTGGCGGATGCGGTCGGCGACTTCATCGAGCGAATCAACCTCGAGCGCCATCTTCATGCGCCGCTCAGAGCCGAATTGATTGATCAGGACCGGAATGTTACTGCCCTTGGGATTCTCAAACAGCAACGCTGGTCCACCGGAGTTGCCATTCTTGTCTTTGCTTTTGGAAACTCGGTCGGTAATCTCCGCGATTTCGAGAACGGGATCGACCTCAGCCTTTATGCGCCGCAGTTCGCCGGCGCGTTCGAGCGCAGCAATCCAGTCGCGAAGGTCGTTGTAGGCCAAGCTTTCTCCGGTGAAAACGCTCGATTATAAACGGGCGAACTTATGCAGCGGGTTTGGCGATGATTGCCTTCAGCCGCTGAAGATGATTGATGTCGTGTCCCGCAGTGATCTCGATGAGAGTTTTCACAGTCTCCTGACCTCGTTCGGGGTGCGTCATTGGCTTGGCCAGTTGGTCGGGGGTGAGCCTCCGCAGCAAAGCCAGATTCCAGCTTCGCAGCACGCCAAAAGTCGCGAGCGCCTGTTCGGCGGAATAGGCCGCGTAAGTTTTCGCCCATTTGTCCTGATCGAAGGGTTGGACGATATATTTCTCTTCGCCAAGCGCCTGCCGATAGCGGAAGCCGAACGCGATTTCACAGTCCGCGAGATGAATGAATACCTCTCGCGGACTCCACTTGCCGGGCGCCAGCGGCTGTTCGATTCGCCCAGCCAAAGAGTTCGAGATTTCTGTCAGTTGCGAAGCCGTTGATTCCAGCACGCGCATTGGATCTTGATTGCCCAGTTGGGAGGCGTAGGGATTCATGGTACAAAGGCTAACACGCTCGCGAGACGACGGTCGCTTGCTCTATTAATATGAGCAGAACACACCTGGGGGGACGACATGGCTGAACCAACCTACGAAGAACTGAAAGCAAAACTCGCGGAGCTTGAAAAGCAGCAGGGCACGCGCCGCACTGGAAGTCTGGAATTCCGTGTTGGCGAAAAGGGCGGGGTGAGCGTCTATGGTCTGGGACGTTTTCCGGTGACGCTTTATTACGAGCAGTGGATTCGCCTGCTTGACTCTGCCGATAAACTGCGCGAATTCCTCGAAGAGAACAAATCAAAACTCAAGCTCAAAGGGTAGTGATGCATGGCGAGCAGGAGCGTGGCTGGAGAAGCGCCAAAGCGCTTGTTTAAGAACCAGAGTGATTGGGCGGCTTGGCTGGCGGAAAATCACGAGAAACATCCTGGATTGTGGCTTCGCATCGCGAAAAAGAATTCCGGAATGCGGTCTGTTTCCTACCTTGAAGCCCTCGACACAGCTTTGTGCTACGGCTGGATCGACGGCCAAAAGCGACCCGAGGACGAGAAGACGTGGCTGCAGAAATTTGTGCCACGCTCGCCCAGGAGCATCTGGTCGAAAATCAATCGAGAAAAAGCGCTGGCCCTGATCAAGAGTGGCAAGATGAAGCGCGCTGGCTTAGCTGCAATCGAGCAAGCCAAGGCGAACGGCCGCTGGGAAGCAGCCTACGATTCACAGAGTCGCTCCACAGTACCACCGGACTTCGCAGCCGCACTTGCGAAAAGCACAAAGGCCAAATCTTTCTTCGCGGAATTAGACAGCGCGAACCGCTATGCAATTCTTTTTCGGATTCAGAATGTGAAGAAGGCGGAAACACGCGCAAGGAAAATCACCCAATTTGTCGAAATGCTTGAAAAGCGAGAAACGATACACCCGCGAAGGTAATTCAATCTCCGTGGCATTTCCTCTGCGTAACTTCGTGCCCTCTGTGGTGAAGCTTTTCAAAAAACCTAACCACAGAGGACACAGGGCACACAGAGAAAAGCCACAGAGGTTAAAACGCAACTCAGTCAGAATAGACTCATCTGTTTTTCTTCGGGGACAGTCTTTCGCGGCCGCTCCCATCGAGACTCTTTGTAAATCCCGTATTTCTTTCGCAATTCGGCAAAAAGGTCTGAGATTCTCTTCCGGTAAGGCGTGGGAAGAAATGCGCGGTTTTTGAAGCGCTCTTCATATTCCGGAACCAGCTTGGGGAAGTGCTCCTTCAAGAACGGCAGAAACACCGCTGCCGAGCATGGTTTCAGGAACAACGGATTCGCGTAAATATACGTCGCATTTGCTTCCGAGGCTGCGCGTACCACGGCTTCGAGCTGCTTCGGAGAATCAGTAATTCCCGGGAGAACCGGCGCGCAGATGACGCCCGCTCGGATTCCGGCCTCCCGCAATTTGCGAAGAGCCTCCAACCGCAGGTCAGGACGCGGCGCCCGTGGTTCGAGAATTCGGGCCAAGTCTGCATCGACGGTAGTGACGGTGAAGTTGACCGAAATTGAGTTGTGTCGCGAAATTTCCTGCAGCAGGTCAATGTCGCGGACGATCATCGCCGATTTGCTGACGATGCCGAGTTCCAGGCCCGAATGACGCGAGAATTCCTGCAAGATTGCTCGCGTAATTTCCAGCTTGCGCTCGATCGGCTGGTAGGGATCGGTGGCAGTGCCAATCGCGATCTCTTCGCCCGGCTTTACCTTCCTGAGCTCTTGTCGCAGAAAATCGGCTGCGTGCTGCTTGGCATAGATTTTCTGCTCGAATTCGATGCCGTCGCGCATTTCCATGAATTCATGCGTGTAGCGCGCGTAGCAGTATTTACAGGCAAATTCGCAGCCCCGGTACGGATTGATGGTCCAAGTGAACGGCATCTCCCGATTACTCACACAGCGGTTCAACAGGGATCGCACTGGCAGAGTGAAGTACTCAACGTCATGACCCTGACGCACACTTTCCCCATGTGCAGCTAGCCGCGCAATGCCAACAAGGCGCTGGCCGGAGTCGGGAAGTAGGGGCAGGGAAGACATTCAG
>DAIPJJ010000187.1:0-8198 GCA_036770325.1 Terriglobales bacterium | reverse complement strand
GAAGCTTGGCCTGCATCGCGAGCGGCATGTCGCCGATTTCGTCCAGAAATAGCGTGCCGTGCTCAGCCTGCTCGAACTTGCCGACGTGGCGCGCGGCAGCGCCGGTGAATGATCCTTTCTCGTGCCCGAACAATTCGGACTCAATGAGCTCGGCCGGAACCGCCGCGCAGTTGAGCGCGATGAACGGACCTGAAGCGCGCGGACTCTTTTCATGCAGTGTGCGCGCCACCAGTTCCTTGCCCGTCCCGGTTTCTCCTAGAATGCAGACGCGAGTTTCGGTTGCAGCCACGCGGTCCACTTGTGCCATGACCTTCTTCATGGCTTCGCCACTCCAGACAATTTCGTGCTTGCCCAGGCGTTGCCGGAGCTGGCGGTTCTCGGATTCCAGCCGCTGGAGCTTGAGCGCATTTTCGACGGTGAGGAGAAGCTTGTCCGTCGAGATCGGCTTTTCCAGAAAATCGAGTGCGCCGAGTTTTGTCGCACGCACGGCCATGTCGATGTGTGCCTGACCGGACATCATCACGACGGGAGTGCTCACACCGGAAGCACGAAGATCTTCAAGAAACGAAAGCCCATCTTTGGCCGGCATGAACACGTCAGAAAAGATCAGGTCGTAGTAGTCGGACTTTGCAAGTTCGAGCGCTCGGTTGGCGTTATCGCAAACTGTGGCGTCGTGACCGGCGAGGCGAAAAGCGCGCGCCAGCGTCGCCAGCGTGCTGGCTTCGTCATCGACGATTAACAAATGCGCTTTTGCCGCCAAGTGTGCTCCTTAAACGTGCGTTCCCTGCACAGTGGAAAGTTTCTCGCGATTCGCGGGCAACTCAATGATAAAAGTTGTGCCGCGGCCCGGCTCGCTGGCGACACTGATTCTGCCTCCGTGGTCGCTGACAATCGATTGCACGATCGCAAGACCGAGCCCCGTGCCCTGAGGTTTACTCGTGTAGTAGGGCGTGAACAAATTCGCGGATTCCTGCGGTGTGAGGCCTTTGCCCGTGTCGCTTACTTCGATGCGAACAGTCTCGGGGTTTTCACTGGCGCGCAGGGTCAACGTGCCACCGTTCGGCATGGCATCGATTGCATTCAGCACAAGATTCGACAGGGCGCGGTGCAAAAGGTCAGGATCGCCAGCAATTGGCTCTGCTGACGCAATTTTTGAGTTGCATGTGATTCCTGACTTCGCCAACTGCGCCTCATAAACCTTGAGCACGCCCTCGCAGAGTTCTTTCAAATCCACGGCCTGAAAATGCGGCTGGGGCATCTTGGAAAAATCGCTGAACTTCGCAACGATGCTTTTCAGGTTGGCAATTTCGGCAAGCAGCGTGGTGGCGCTTTCGCGAAATATTTCATCGAATTCCTGCTCGTGTGGCGCGGACACTCCTGTCCGCGACTCCGCTTGTTCGCGAGCACGCAGAAGGTTCTCAACCGTCAATTGCAGCGGGAACAATGGATTCTTCAGCTCGTGCGCTAAGCGTCTCGCCAGTTCACGCCAAGCCGCCACGCGTTCGGCCTGCATCAATCGCTCATGGTGGTCGAGCAAGTCCCGAGTCATGTGATTGAACGATTCTGCGAGCTGCCCGAGTTCGTCCTGGCGATTAACTTCGACTGTTGTGTTCCAGTTTCCGGCGGCGACCTCTTGGGCGGCTGCGGCCAACTCCCGCACGGGGCGTGTAACACGCGCTGCCGCCCAACTACTCAGAATAATGGCGACGATCAATCCGACAGATGCGGCGACGAGCGCGGCCGCACGAATCTGCGCGCGCAAGTCGCTGTAGATTTGGCGCGAACTGGTGACGAGTAGCACCCCAAGCAATTGGTTCTTTTCGCCAGTTAACGGGAACGCGTTTACAGAAACATCGCCAGTCTGCAAGCGAATGATTGATGCCGATTCGTGCTGTTGAGCTTGCACGTGCTGAATGATTGGCGCGAGGGCATCAGCATTTTCGAGGGGAAAGGTTGTAATCAGGTGATCCGGCGAAAATCCTGAGCTACCGGGACTTTCATAAAGCGCTACGCTCATCCCGGCTGGCGGTTCGAGCGCAGCGACGAAACTCTTGTCCAACCGCACGCCTCCGATTACGTACAGCTTCCGATCTGCGGCGCTGATTGTGCGAACCGCAAACAGGCCCAGGGTGGATCCGGACGGCAATTCTTCTTCTTTCAAGAACGGAACACTCGGCGCAGCCGGCGTGGCGAGAGGTTCGGTGTAGCCGAACTTGGCAGGGGATTGCGCGGAAGAGATGATGGTGCCGCGATCGTCAGCGAACTCAAGAAAATCAAGCTGCTGGCTCTCGGCGATGACGTGAGCTGTTTCTAAAAAGGAACTGTAGTCGGGAACACGCTGGGCCGCGGCGACAAGCATTCGGTTTGCGTCATTTCCTGCCGCGACAGATTCGACGCGGCGGCTGACCGTCGCGCCCTGATTCTCGAATTCGTGCCGAAACTGAGCGAGTAGTGAAGCACTGCGGTCGTCATTCGCGCGATCAAATGCCCGGCGCGTCAAAGTAGAGATTATTACCGTGACGACTGCAACCGACAGCAAGACGGTCAGCGCAAACAGCAAAAGCAGCCTGCGCCGGAAGCTCATGGGTTCTCCGGACCGAGCCAGGCATTTTGCAAATGCCATGTTGCGTCTGGAGCCAGAGCAGCTCCATGAAGATTGGAGCGGACCGCGATCGCACTGCGCAGATGGAGCAGGGGAATCACACGATGAGTTTGGAGGAGCGCAGATTCGGCGGAATAGAGGGCGTCCAGTGAAGCGTCGGCCAACTTCGGCGGCGGAAGTTGCAGCGCGTAAGAGAGCATGGACAAGGAAATTTCCGCGTCAAGGGAGGGCAGCGGTATCCGGACGATTCGAATGTCAGCACTCCCCGACGCGCCCGCTTGCAACGTGATGCCAATATCTCTCGCATTGAGCGTGATGCGTTCGGCAACAATGCGCGAAACGGGGTCCGTATTGTCGTAAGCAAGAGTCCAGGAGATGGGCTGAAACACTCTCTGATGGCGTGCTTCGTTTGTCCCCGGTGGAAAAATGAAGGCGTAGCCTGAGAGCCAGTTTGGCAGCAGCGCGCCGGTCGGTTCTCCTCCGGCCTGAAATACAACGTTATTGAGCGCGGTGGTGTCAATGTTGCGGGCAAGCGCGGCTCGAACCTGTGCTTCAGCATCAGATTGCGGATCGCGCGCGAATACGAGGCACAACAGTTCTTCAGGCGCAGAGGTGATCACGTTGCGATTGCCGGCTTGCGCGGTGCGGATGGATTCGGGAGCGACCTCGACCAGATCGGCCTTGCCGAGATCGAACTGCATCAACTGATCGCGATACGCTTTTCCTAGATCAACTTCGAGCGAATCAAGAAAAGGACGACCATTCCAGTACTGATTATTAGCGGCGAGCGTTACGTGCTTCGCAGAGTCCCACTGAGCGACCGTAAACGGGCCAGTGCCGAAGACTGCTCCGTTCGCACGACGAACGATTGCGTTGCGGGGCAATGCAAGCTCTGCTGCCACGTTCGGGTCGGCGGACTCGGTTTCGATCATCACCAGTTCCCCCAGGGCGAAAATCTTCCACTGCGGATTACCCGCGCGAAGAGAGGCAGCGATCCCAGACGTGTCGAGAGGAGTGCCATCACTAAAAATGACACCGCTGCGCACCTGAAAGCGCCAGCGCTGGTTCCCCGGTTCGACCTGCCATGAAGTTGCAAGCCAGGGTTGCGGGCGAGCGTGATCGTCGAGCTTTACGAGATTTTCGAAGACGAGCTGAGTGAGACTGCGAAATCCCGGCGAGTCTGATGAGGCAGTGTCGAAGGTCTGGGGCGCTTCCTGAATTGCGATGTGCAGAGTTCCGCCATAGTGCGGACGCGTCGCTGCAAGCGCGGCGGTCGCGAACGCGAGACTAGTGAGCGCAATCGAGAGTAAGCTGAGCCGCTTCATAGTTTCTTGTCGTGGGATTTCGATAAATTGCGACTGCACTGTCACCGGTCGGCGCTGCCCACAACTCCGTGAGATTGCCCTGGAGCGTTAATTTGGAACTGACTGCCGCCGGCTCGCGATCTGGAAATTCGAATGCCTGCAGTGAGTCGGCGCCGTCAGCTTCTGAAGAATCGGCGAGAACCTGCCACTCGGAGCGACATGAGGCGTGCATGGCGGCCACATTGCTGCCCCAATGAACGCGGCTCAGAGGAAGCTGATTGAGTCCATCGAGCAAGCGGACCTGCCCATCGAGTCCGGCAAATATCCAAAGCGAATAATTCGCATGCGGAACCGCAGCGGCAGTGTAGAAGGGCGGCGCAGATTTTTGCTTGCCAATACCGGGGACCAATGCACCGGGGAAGAAATTGCGTGACGGCGAGAAGAATGCTGAGACACCGAAATTTTCGGGAGTGAGCGGCCAGGGGTCGTCACTGGGCGAACAATTCATTTGCAGCGGACTTGAATTGCTGCTGCGGCAGATGAGTCCGGGGAGGTAGGCGTCGAAGAGATGATCTTTGCGGAGAAAAATTCTTCCCCGCGCGTCGCGCGGCAATGGATTCGGCGAAGAAATCGGAAGCGACTGAACGACAGTCCAGTGGCCGCTCTGAGTTTCTTGAATTGTGACTGCGGAACGACCGAGCACGACAATTCGTTGCGGGTTCGACTGTAGAGGAGCGACGTCGAGGATCGGCTCAGGCTGCGAGATCAACGTGGTTGCATGAATAAGTACGGGCGGCGAATTCTGAGCCGTGATCGCGAGATCGGGACGCGGCGTGGAAATCAGGATAATGTTCTTGTCATTTGAGGCCTGCTGGATTTGCGCGACCCACACGTAGTTCTGGAGATTCTCTGACAGCGTCAGCTTGATGGTGGCTGCGGCTTGATCGGGCTGCCAGACGCGTACGCCGGTTGTTGCGAGCGAACTCGTAAGTTCAGACCGGATTTCTTCCACGTCGGCAGACGTGATCGATGAGCGGTTGTTGATTTCGAGCGCGACTACGCCCGGACCGGTGGCGGCGGTAACCTTCGAGGCGAGTTGGGAGACCGGCTGATGGAAATCGGCGGCGAACGAAGGACAAGAAAAAAGTACATAAAGACACAAAACCCAGCGCAGGCGTGAGGAAGAACAAATCATTTCCAGTTTGGGCGAATTATAAATCGCGCTGCGCATGGGATTTGGGTTATGGAATCTACATCGTTAGTGGTAGTGGTTCGTGACTCGTGATTCGTGGTTCGTGGCTTGTGATCCGTGATTTAGGTAGTGGTGGTCGACCGAAGTTACCAGCCGGTTACGACTGCTAAACAGTCACTGATCACGAGCCACGCATCACGAACCACGCGCCACGCGCCACGCGCTTCCTACTTCTCCTCCCCCTGCTCAGCCTCGCTGCCGCGATTTGCCATGTTCATGCTCTTGAGCACGTCGTTGGCGAAGAAATACTTGCCGTCCGACGGGACCATCATGATCTGCAGCTTGTCCGACAGCTTCTCGGCGATGATCTTGTTGATCAGCAGCGGATTCTGCTTCAGGATCGCGCCTTCGTTCTTCATGCGCTCGGCATCGGCAATCGATGTCACGCGAATGCGTTCGGCTTCGGCGTCGGCCAGCAGCTTGCGGCGTTCCATCTCGGCTTTGCTGTCGATGACCTTGGCCTGCGCCATGGCCTCGGCATTCTTCACGGTTGCAGCCGCATTGGCCTCGGCATTTTGGATCGTGGCTTCCTTCCGCGCCTCTGACTCAAGCTTGGTTTGCTCGATCTGCTTTTGCTTCAAGGGCAGCGTGTACTGCATGGCATCGGCTTCAGCCTTGGCCTGGAGCACGCGAACCTGCGCTTCGCCTTCGGCTTGCTTTATCTGCTGGGCTTTAGTTCCCTCCGCCTGCAGTTCGGTGATCCGCACTTGCTTTTGCTGAATGTCGGTTTGCACCGCCATCTGATCGTCTTCCTGCTCCTTGAGGAGAAGGTCTTCGAGTCCCTTGGCGTATTCAGGAGGAAGCTGGATGTCGCGCAGCATGACTTCCTTTACGACTATGCCGTCCGCAGCCAATTTCTGGGTGATGATGCTCGCGGCTCTCGCGCGAATTTCTTCACGTTTCGTCGCAAACACTTCACGCACGGTGTAGTTCGGCACCAGCTCGCGCCAGGCACTAGCAACCACGGGAGGAACCAATTCCTTTTCAACCGGCTGCGGCAGATTCGCCTGAATGTAGTCGAGGTGCTTCGGGTCGAGCCCATAACGGATAGTGATTGCGAGGCCGAGCGTCAGGCCTTCCTTGGCCTGGACATTCAGGTATTCAGGATTGCCAGCGTGCTTCTTTTCCGCCTTTCCATCTTCGAGAACGCCGGTCGTGAAGAGCTGGTCGCGGGTGTCAAAGAGCACCAGATTTTCGGCAAGCGGCGTCAGAAAATGCGCGCCGGGATAGAGAGTGCCCGGTTGCGTCCCGCTGGTTTGACTGACGCGAACTCCGCCCATCCCGCTGGGGACGACCACAATGCCGGAAGCCAAAAGAATTGGCACAACTGCGATCACTGCCAGAGCAATTGCTCTGCGCCATTGGAACTCAGGTCTGACTGGAGCAGGAGTTAAGCCTGCGGCGAGCGACTGGCGGTAGCGAATTTCGAGATACAGACCGCGGCTGAAGATTCCGATTGCGGCGGCGATCATTCCGATTCCGCCCCACAGCAGCAAATATTTGAGCAGCAGCATAGATCCTCCGTCGCCGCTAGCGGCGAGAAAGCTGGTTCAAACGTACAGGTTGAGCGATCCACCCGGTCAGAACTGGGAGACGGGAAGACGGCTTTGGCGGC
The DNA here is from genome assembly GCA_036770325.1 of Terriglobales bacterium. Taxonomy (GTDB): domain Bacteria; phylum Acidobacteriota; class Terriglobia; order Terriglobales; family Acidobacteriaceae; genus Gp1-AA145. The sequence goes on along the minus strand of DAIPJJ010000187.1, from coordinate 1,425 downwards.
GCAAAAAAGATTTTGAAAATCTGGCCGAAAATGAACTCCTCGACAACCACGGCGATTGCGATTGAGAAGAGCAGCCCGCCTACGACGGTGATGAATGTAATGAGTGCCTGCATATGGGTCTCCTGCGAACGCTGGGAAAAGGTGCAGGTGGAAGGCCTAAGGCAACTTATTGATTATCTGGGGCTTACATGAATAATGGCTGTGGGTGGCCTGACACAGTGTGGGCGCGAGGAGACGGTGTCGGGCGGACAGGACGAAAAAGCTTTTAACCGCAGAGCACGCAGGGCTTCAGCAGAGGGCGCAGAGAAAACCCGAGGCATTCTGATGTCTTCTCCGCGAACTCGCTTTCGACTTTGCGATCTCTGCGGTTAACGGCTTTTGTCCCGGACAGTGCCTGCCCTGAGCAAAGTCGAAGGGAATGTCCGACCCCACATGAGCACATTTCCTCAGCCGGGTGGCTTAAAGTAGTAGTCTCGGCGGAAGCCAGGCCGGAACTCGGGTCAATCCAGAGTACGATCAGCATCTAAACGCGATTCACCCGCGGACAAGAGTGTCCGCGCCACACAACCATCCATTTCGGGGAACAGATTTGGCACAGCAAGACGCGCTTTGGTACAAGGACGCTGTTGTTTATCAGGTACACGTCCGCGGGTTTTATGACAGCAGCGGGGACGGAAACGGGGACTTCCGTGGACTTGCGCTAAAGCTCGATTACCTGCAGGAGCTCGGGATCAACACGATCTGGGTCATGCCATTCTTTCCTTCGCCCCTGCGCGATGACGGCTATGACATTTCCGACTATCGCTCGGTCAATCCGAACTACGGCAAGCTGGAGGACTTCAAAACTTTCCTTGACGCCGCCCATCAGCGTGGCATTCGCGTAATCATCGAGATGGTGTTGAACCACACATCCGACCAGCACCCGTGGTTTCAGGAATCGCGCAGCTCCCGCACCAACCCTCGCCGCGACTGGTACGTGTGGAGCGATACGGATACTAAGTACAAAGGCACGCGCATCATCTTCCTCGATACGGAGCTTTCGAACTGGGCATGGGACCCGGTCTCAAAGCAGTACTACTGGCATCGCTTCTTCAGCCATCAGCCGGATCTGAACTACGACAATCCGGCAGTGTTCGAGGAGATGTGGGACATCATGAAGTTCTGGCTGGAAATGGGCGTGGATGCCTTCCGTCTGGACGCCGTGCCGTATCTGGTGGAGCGCGAGGGGACGAACTGCGAGAACCTGCCGGAAACTCACCATGTAATCAAGGAACTGCGCGCACGGATTGACCGCGAGTACCCGGGACGAATGCTGCTCGCAGAAGCCAATCAATGGCCCTCCGACCTGCGGGCGTATTTCGGAACCGGCGACGAGTTCCACATGGCCTTTCACTTTCCGCTGATGCCGCGCATGTTCATGGCGCT
>DAIPJJ010000299.1:0-2967 GCA_036770325.1 Terriglobales bacterium | reverse complement strand
AGCTATAGCAGTATCCGAGGACTGTCGAATGCAAAGACACTAGAAATGAGTAGCAGAGATCAGACTATCGAGAAAGAAAGCAGGACTGAATTCTGCTCAACGCCACTTAGCCGTCCCCGCAAACAAAAGCAAAACCCAAAGCACTCGCCACGTCAACCGCAACGGATTCCCCATAGATTTGGCTGATACTGTGTTTCAAAGCAATCAGGTTGCTGCGCGCCGCTTCAGTGGCACGACTGGTAGGATCTTTGACAATTTCAGCCTGATAGGTCCGCAGTAAAAATCCGCTCTGTTCTTCCAGACGCTCAATGGTCTCCGGGTTGAGTTGTACTTCAGTTTGCATACTTTAACTGTTGTGACGTCTTGATTCCTGCGCATAAGTCGTCGCGCTGCCGCCACGACGGAAATGCTGGCCGTTGCCGCGCGGCCGATCGGCTTTGGGTTTAGCCTCACTCGCGTTCGAAGTGCGACCGCCCAGTCTGGAACCGTTCAAGCCCATTATCGCCATTTCTGCTTCACTTGAATTTGGCATCACGACAAGCGCAAATCCACGTGCGCATCCCGTGTGGCGGTCCGCGATGATGTTCACGGTTTCCACCGCTCCGTATACTGCGAACATATTTCGCAACTCGGAGTTGCTGGTACCCTTACGCCAATTGCCCACATAGAGGATCTTCATTGCAATTCCTCTACGAATTCCGGCGGCTTCAATGTTACAGATCTTGCCTGCCGCGGGGTGCTTCGGAATCGCGGATCGGCTCGGGGCGCTCTCGCATGGCCCTGGTTCGAGCATCCATCTTCGAGCGAACGGCGGAGATCCGGCGGCAGGCTTCCAGGATTCCCCAGCGCTGGGATGAACCGGTACCCGATAATGACTGTTCACAATCCCGGGGTACTGCATCGTTATCATCAGCAGTCTGAGCAAAGCCCTCGCACTCCCGGGCCGCAACTGCCAGGTAGTCAGGCCGGCCGACCAGGAACATGATTCGTTGGCCCGGCATAAAGCGGCGAATATCGTCGCAGAATTTCTCGGTCTGCGCAGGTGATGCCGAGACATTCATTAGCACCAGGTTGTAGAGATCAGCGCGCCACCAGCAACGCGCCTCGGCAATATCGGCCGCACAGTCGACCTCAGCGCCCAGCCTTCGCATGGTTTCAGAGCGCAAATCGCGTGTCGCGCGCGAGCTATCGACGAGAAGTACTCGTTTTTTCTTGGTCACCAGAGCAGGATCTGCCTGAAGCGGCGGAAATATAGAAGTAGTCACAATGCTCTCCCTTGCTGTTCAGTCACCCGATGGATCGATTTAGGGTAGTTAGTGGAAATTTTCAGCGGTCGCGCGGGTACGTGCGCGGCCAGCAATTTTCTTCTTTCGCTGACGATTGAATCTCGCCTTATCCCCATATATCGAATACATATTCCTTGTGGTTAATGGTGCGGCAGATGCGCACCATCGTGTGGGCGCACGTGGTAGCTACCGCCAAAAATGGCTGGCTGTTTGCGGAACTGTTCAGATACCGCCCGCGCCTTTCAGGTAATTTCTCAATCGCGAAGGCGCGATGCTTGAGGTCTTCGAGGTTAAGAGTTGAGGTTTGCTGCTCCGGAAAAGAGCTTCCGCCCTATTTCAACGAAGAATCTTTTTGCCGAGTTTCGTCCAGGTCGCGATCGAGTTGCTCGATGAGTTTCTGAATCGCAGGAGAGTCCTCTTCGCCGAGCCCACCGGGCTTCGTTTGGTGGCACCTTTCTGTAGTCCTTCGCTGCATTCCGCTCCGTTTCTGCTGAATTCATACTACGCTTGAACTCCTGAAATACCTAATTGAAGGTTGGGCCGCTGCAAACAAAGCAGTTGCAGGAAGACTAAATCCGAATTGCTAATCCTGAAGTTCTCGCGTAGCATCAGGTTGTGCGTTAGACCGAATCGGTCGTGAGCAGCTCTCGCCTTTAAACAGCAAGTATCCTGCACAAGTTTTCCCTCCGACTCCATCCAGCGTAAATATCAAAAGGAACAACAGTACAACAATATGGAACAAGGAACAGTAAAGTGGTTTAACGATGCCAAAGGCTACGGCTTTATCAGCCGTCAGTCCGGCGAGGATGTTTTTGTGCATTTTTCGGCAATCCAAGCTGGAGGCTTCAAGAGCCTTCAGGAGGGCCAAACCGTGCAGTTCGATGTAACTAAGGGCGCCAAAGGGTGGCAGGCTGAGAATGTAGTGCCTGTCTAAGTACGACGTCCTCTGAAAGGCGATCTCTCAAGGTCGCCTATGAAAATTCCGCTCCTGATCTAGGCAAAGCTATAAGAAGATCCGCGGCAAGGAATGAACTCGTGACTAATATCTTCGTCGGGAATCTGGATATTACCGTGACAGAGCAGCAGCTGCGAGAAGTTTTTGCAGCACATGGAGGAGTCGAAACCATCACGATCGTGGTGGACAGGGATACCGGCGAGCCCCGCGGTATCGCTTTTGTCGAGATGAGCCAGGCAACTGAAGCTGGGGCTGCGATCGCTGCGCTGGACGGAAGAATGCTAAACGGGCGTGCGATGAGAGTGAACGAAGCTCGTCCGAAGATTCATCGTGAAACATCACGCGATGCTGGAAGCAGAGAGCATCGGCGACATAGGACGTGAGGTGCCGCGGGCCCGTGGCCGCACGATTCTTGGCAAGAAAACGGAGCCTTTCTGACACACAACGACCACACGATGTCTCATGCCATCATGCGCTACAACATTCGTACTTACCGGTTCGGTCAGACACGACCATCGCGGCTCCCTTGGAGCCGAAGGTTTCCGTGATATAGCGAGGGGCTTGATTCAGTAGTTCCGGGACGCTTTCAACGGTTAACAAACGCTGGCTGAATGGATAGAGGTGTTCGATCTCGCGGCGACGCTGGTTCGCTCTTATCGTCTCTCGCCGTACCCTTTCCGATAGCTGACCCGCGATCACAGCAGTTGCCAGAAACGCGAAGAGTGC
>DAIPJJ010000186.1:0-8207 GCA_036770325.1 Terriglobales bacterium | reverse complement strand
TCTACATCCATGAAGCGGATCGCGATTTTGGGGTCAACCGGCAGCATTGGCCGGAGCACTCTCAGTGTGGTCGAGTCCTTTCCCGATCGCTTCCAGGTCGTCTCGATTGCTGCCGGACGCAATCTGGAGCTTGCATTTGAGCAGGTGAAGCGCTGGCGCCCGCGAGTGGTCTCTGTGGCTGGAGAAGCAGACGCAGAAGCCCTGGCGTCGCGTCTGAAATCTGCCGGAATCGAAGACATTGAAGTAGCGAGCGGCCCTGCAGGAAACATCGCAGTCTCGGCCCATCCAGAAGTCGATTTCGTGGTTAGCGCAATTGTCGGCGTAGCTGGCCTCGAGGCCACGTACGAAGCGGTCCGCGCCGGCAAAACTGTCGGTTTGGCTAACAAGGAATGCCTGGTCGCAGCAGGTGAGCTGATCACTGTCGAAGCCCGCAGGCAGGGCAAGCCGCTGCTCCCCATCGATAGCGAGCACAACGCCGTTCATCAATGCCTGCGGGGCGGGCGTATGGAAGAAGTCAGCCGCATCTGGCTCACGGCCTCCGGCGGGCCATTCCTGAATACGCCGAAATCAAAATTCGCCGATATCACGGTTCAGCAAGCGCTGAACCATCCCACTTGGAAAATGGGAAATCGCATCACCATCGATTCGGCCACGCTGATGAACAAAGGCTTCGAGGTGATCGAAGCCTGCCGCCTCTTTAATGTCCCGCCGGAGCAAGTGTCCGTCACAGTGCATCCGCAATCCACAATCCATTCGCTCGTGGAATTCATCGATGGCAGTATTCTTGCTCAACTCTCCGTGACCGATATGCGGCTGCCGATCCTGTATGCGTTAACCTATCCCGAGCGAATCGCTTCCGATCTGAACTTTAGTCTGAGTGACTTACGGCACCTCGATTTCAGCCCTCCGGACGTGGAAAAATTTCCCTGTCTGCGGCTGGCCTATGAAGCAGTTACAGCCGGTGGTGGTAAAACCGTTGCCCTGAATGCGGCGGACGAAGTTGCAGTTTCGGCCTTCCTGGAGGGAAACATCGGATTTCAGGAAATCCCTCGAATAATTGAGGCGGTTGTTGCTGAAACGCCCGCGGGTAAATTGGAATCTATTAAGGAAGTGCTGGCGGTCGATGAAGCGGCTCGAGCCAGTGCTCGCGAGAAAGTAGCTGCCCGGGGCAGTTCCCGCAGAATCCCCGCCAGCGCTGGGATGCGGGAGAACTAATCACAATTCTATGAACCAGTTTTTCATTTCGGTTTTCTATTTCATCATCGTCATTGGCTTCATGGTGCTGATCCATGAATTCGGCCATTACGCTGTGGCCAAACTGCTGGGGGTAAAAGTCGAGCAATTCGCCATCGGCTTTGGCAAACGGCTGTTTGGGATTCGTCGGGGGGAGACTGACTACCGCATCAATGCGCTGCCCTTCGGCGGTTACGTCAAGATGGCCGGTGAGAATCCTATGGATGAGCGCACCGGCGATCCCCGCGAGTTCATGTCTCATCCGCGCTGGCACCGCTTCCTGGTCGCGATCGCGGGACCCTTCATGAACATCCTGCTGGCGATCGTTCTACTCACAGGCGTGTACATGGTGCACTACGAGCACCCGGCGTACATGGACCAGGCGGCAGTGGTGGGCTGGGTTGATCATGACTCTCCAGCTGCCAAGCAAGGTATTAAGCCTGGCGACAAGATCGTTCAGATCGATGGTGTGCACAATCCGACCTGGGAGCAGGTGGAAGTAAGGCAGTTGCTGAGTGCGAATCAGCCGATCAGCTACGCAGTCGAACGCGGGGACCAGCGAATTCAAGGAACCATTACGCCCATAGCAGTTACTAGTTCTGAAGCAGGTTCCGCAGGCTGGGGACCGAATGAGCCGGTCATCATTGGTGATCTCGAAAATGGAATGCCCGCAGTCAAGGCCGGTTTGAAGCCAGGCGACAAAGTCATTTCAATGGATGGCCAGCCCGTCCCCTCTATTCAGGCGATGATCGACAGCCTGCAAGACAACAAAAGCAAGCCGATTCAGCTCATGGTCGAAAGAGCTGGCAAGGACTTGAGCTTCACCGTTACGCCCGTTCTTGCGGACACACCCGGCGCAGCAGATAAGCACTATCGGTTGGGCTTCAAGAATTCCTATGAAACTTCGGTGACAAAATTGTCGTTGCCGGACGCATTCGTACACTCCCTGCTCGACAATAAGCGCTACTCCTTAATCCTGCTGGAGTTGGTCGGTAAATTGGTGCAACACAAAGCTTCGCTTAACACCGTTTCTGGACCAATCGGGATTGCTCAGCAAACCGGCCAGGCTGCCCAGCAGGAAGGATGGACACCGCTGCTCGGCCTTTGCGCCGCAATCAGCCTGAACCTTGGTATTTTCAACCTGCTGCCAATTCCGATCATGGATGGCGGCGTGATTCTGCTGCTATTCATCGAAGGTCTTATGCGTCGCGACATCAGCCTGCGAATAAAAGAACGCATCTACCAGGCGGCATTCGTGTTCCTCGTGCTGTTCGCGGCCATGGTGATCTACAACGACATCGCGAAGACTTTCGCGCAGCGATTACCATAGCAGCCCTGGCTCTGAGCTGTCGGCCGCCCATTAAATAAGCTGACGTTCATCGTCGCTCTCTCTGCTGTCATTCCAAGGACCTTCAGGTCCGAGGAACCTGCTTTTCCAAAAGAAAAGCAGATTCCCACCGCTAAAGCGGTTCGGAATGACATGGTGGAAGGTTCGTTTGTACTGAACAGCTGATGCTTAGGCGGATCGCTGATGGCTAGTTGCTTTCTGCTAAACTGAACTTTCCATGGCTTCAATTGAGCGGCGTAAGTCTTTCACCTGCACCATTGGCAATGTCCGGGTCGGGTCCGATGCACCGGTCGTGGTGCAGTCGATGACGAACACCGATACCGCCGATGTAGCTTCCACGGTCGAGCAGGTCGCTGCCTTGGCGCGCGCCGGATCCGAACTTGTTCGCGTGACCGTGAACAACGAAGATGCCGCCGCGGCGGTTCCACCCATCGTCGAGCAACTCGACAGTCGCGGAATCAATGTCCCCATCATTGGCGATTTTCATTACAACGGCCACATTCTGTTGAAGAAGTACCCCGCCTGCGCGAGAGCATTAGCAAAGTACCGCATCAATCCCGGAAACGTAAGCGTTGGCCGCAAAGATGATTCGAACTTCCGCACCATGATCGAGGTCGCGGTTGAGAATCAAAAGCCGGTGCGCATCGGAGTCAATTGGGGATCGCTCGATCAATCCCTGCTCACGCGCATGATGGACGAAAACTCGCGATCCTCCGACCCGAAAGACGCTCGTGACGTCACGATGGAAGCCATGGTCGTGAGCGCGTTGAACTCTGCAACTGCTGCCGAAAAATACGGATTGCGCCCCGACCAGATCATCCTCAGCGCGAAAGTCAGTGGCGTGCAGGATTTAGTCGATGTCTATCGTTCACTCGCGGCGCGTTGCAATTATGCGCTGCACCTGGGACTTACCGAAGCCGGTATGGGTGCGAAAGGGATCGTTGCTTCGAGCGCAGGCCTGTCAATTCTTCTTCAGGAAGGAATCGGCGATACGATCCGTGTATCGCTTACTCCGGCACCGGGCGGCGATCGCGCTGACGAAGTTCGAGTAGCGCAGCAGATTCTGCAATCATTAGGAATCCGCAGCTTTACTCCGCAAGTTACGGCATGCCCCGGTTGCGGCCGCACCACGAGTACCTTCTTCCAGGAAATGGCTGAGCAGATACAGGGCTATCTTCGAGAGCAGATGCCGGTCTGGAAGGAACGCTACGCTGGTGTCGAAGAAATGAAAGTCGCTGTTATGGGTTGTGTCGTTAACGGCCCCGGCGAATCCAAGCACGCCAACCTGGGCATTTCATTGCCCGGCACTTTTGAAGAGCCGAAAGCTCCCGTCTATGTCGACGGTCGCCTGCTCACCACACTTCGCGGCGACAAAATCGTCGAGGAATTTATCGGTATCCTCGACGACTATGTCGATTCCCACTACGCCACCAAGTCCGAACTCGCCGTCAAGGCCTAGTCCCAACTACGGAGTCGTAACATACACCACAGACTTCACCCAGGTGGAAGTCTCCGTGTCGTAGGACTGCACGGCAACGCGGTGTGTCCCCGCCGATGGCAATTTAATTGTCGTTCCCGCGGGCAGGGAGCTCACATCAGAGTAGCTGGCATATTTCTTGCTATCCAGCCAGATCTGTATTCCCTGCGCAACATGTGGCCCGTTAGCAGCAGCAACAATCTTGAAGGTAGATGGGACATGACTACCATCATGCGGGCTGCTGATGTAAGTGATTTCCTTACTCGGTCCGCCCAATGTTGGAGGGAAATTTAATGTGAATTGATTGAAGGCGTCCGTTCTCTGCGCTGGTATTCCCGCGGGGAATTTCGACGCGCGGACCGCGATGGACGGAGAATATGTAGTGACCTTCACGGTCTTTTTCGACGGGCTCACCGTGAGAACGCGAAGATACCCATAGCCAAAGTATCCGTTATTTCCTTGCCCCTGATAGTCAGACAGTATCTGAATCGGCCGGTAAGGATTCGAACATAGAGTTGTCCACGATTGCACACCGCAATTCACGTAGCCCACACCGTTGTAGTCGGGCACGTCCGGATAGTCACCGGGACTCGGATTTCGGACATGACCACTTAAGGCCATCAAAATATTGGGATGCGCACTCACGAGCTGATACCACAAGCCGATCCCGTCAGTTCCCCCGCCCACCGGCCTATATGAGCCCAACGAATCTGATTTGCAGTTATAAACGCTCGCTGGAAACCCGGAACATAGAGGATACGCGGAGCCCGGGACGATGTTGGAAGCGAATGTTGGCCCGGAACCATCGTTCGAGAGATAGGCGTGAGTTACCACAATCACGCGCCCCGAAAAGCCAGAAATCACCTTGTTCGCGGCAGCAATGATTGAGCTGCGCGGGAAGAGCTCGAGCGAGAGAATCATGTACTTCGTCGAGCCGATCGTCATTGTCTTGTAGAAGTTTGGTGTCCGATTACCAGCCGAATCCAGAATGTAGCCGGTCGGACTTAATGCCAGTTTGCCGAAGTAGTGGAGGTAATTGGTAATACCGCGCGGCTGAGGACGGTCAGCCTCGCAATCATAGTCGTGATTGCCAATCGTCGGCTGATAGTAGATACCATTCGACTCCAGGATATTGATGGCTGACTGCGCCTGTTGCCACTCCGTTTGCCATCCATTCGGAGGCGCGATCCCGCAATTTCCGACTATGTTGCCGTCGCTATCCACAGGATAACCGCCGCCATCGACAATATCCCCCATTCCAATGACAGCCTTAATATTCAGACGCGTCCGATTGCTGACCACCCAGTTTGCCTGGTCTTTAAACACGTAACTATTCTGGCCCATGTAGTACTGAGTATCGGGAAAAACGACGATAGAGAAATCAGGATCAACTCGAGACGACGTGCTGGACGACGCATTAGGCGCTGACGAAATCGGCGTCGAACTGTCGGCCAAAGGTTGAGTGCTGCTTGAAACCGGACCACAGGACAAAGCAAACAAAATCAGTACTGCTAGTGCACATTGCTTCACGAATCCTCCCCATCCTGCATGAATTCAGGCACACGAACGCGACGTGTCTATCACTTTCACTTTCAGGTAGGTAGAAGGAGCCCCGATCGAAAACTACAGAACTCTAATCAGCTCACCAATCAGAGAAATACCTTAAAACTGTGTTCAAATCAGGTACCCGAAGGCCGTGTACGAAAGGTGTGGAAATCGCGGTCAGGAGTTGTTGCACACGGTTCTAAGCCACTGAATTCTTAAAGATAGCCACAAGCATGAAACTGTGGCGTGAGGAGGAGTAATCTTCCACTTAATTTCGCAAACGTTTATTAGCTGAGGAAAACTGAAGAATGAAAGTGCGAAGAGAATAAGTTAGAACATTTCAGGGTCAGAAAGCGCTCCCACCCTTCAGGGTATTGAAGGGTGGGATTCATTTTGCATTAACAGATCATTAAGCGGCTTTTTGCTGAGATCGGAATTTCGCCCAGCGTGCTTTTTGTGCCGCAGCAATTCGTCGCCGCGCAGCAGCTGACAACGGCTTTCTTGCAGAAGCAACCGGCCTCGGCCCGGGAGCGGAAACCGATCCGTTCTGCTTTCTTCTCTGCGCCCAGCGCGCGCGCTGCGCATCAGAAATCCGCTTTCTGGCAGCAGCGGAAAGTGTGCGGCCGCCTCTCGAACCGGCGGAGGCTGCGCCAGTGCCAGCTCCCGCCAAACTTTCAACCGCAGATATCGCCTGATCTAATTTTTCAAGATGTGTTTGTGCTTGTTTCCGCTCTTCTCGCAACTGCTGAAGCGCAGAGTTGAGATTTGACATGTTCCCCCCTCGGGTAAGTAAAGGACCTTGATTAGACAGCCGAACGATTGTAGATGTGCCGATGCTGTTTTGGCTACTGCATTCTAATACTTTGCAGCGGTAGTCAGCTATCCGCAACTCCGCCCAATTTCTACTCCTCATTCTCTCCGCCTGCTTCGTTCTGCGGCGGAAGGTCTAACCTGAGCTGCGGAAGGCCAGCAGAAGTTAATTGCTGATTGAGCGCCGGAATGTCTTTATGCTTTACCTCGTTCCATCGGTTCAACAACGGCGCCAGCGCCGCTTTCGACTTCGCAGAGAGATCCAGTTGGGCCTGAGTCGGTGCTGCATCTGCCTGGCCGACTGCCCGGTACAGGGCGAGAAGATTGGTGTTTGTTTCGCTAAGTGAAGGCCGCGGGCTCTCGGACTCTGTATCTTTGTCCCCTGCCAGAATTTCATCGATCTCTTTGTCGAGTCGTTCAATCGAGTCTTGCAGTGGGGCATTCTGATGGGCGATCTTTTCTATCTGCTCGCGAATCGATTGAGCCTGCATCACTGCTTCCGAGCTTTGAGTAACTGCAGAACTTAAGTCCGTTTCAGACGCGAACTGCTTCTGGAGGTCCGAGAGTGGAACCTTCACCCTGGGATCCATTTTTACCGTCAGGCTTGCTGTTTCAGATTTCCCGCTAGCAGTTAACCGCACACTGTATTTTCCAGGAACGGCTAAAGGACCCAGCGGAGTGCGTGGCGTGTCGTGTGGCACAGCCGCAATCGGATACTCATGTGTGCTCGATTGCGGCGATGTGTAATGCAAATCCCAAACCCAGCGATGCATGCCAGGCGAAGCAGGAAGAATTCGTTGAGGACGCAACCAATAAAGTGGAATCAATTGTTTGGCTAACTGCTCCGGCGTTTGCTCAGGAGTGTCTGCGCTCGAGTATTGGCGTACAAGCTTGCCTTGTGCGTCGAGAATCTCGAGAGTCACCGGGCCAGAGCTCGACTCAGGAACGAAGTAATCGATCACCGCTCCATCGGGAGGGTTCTGGCCCGCGGGTTCGTCGGCGGGTAGTGGAGTATCAGTGTTAGTGTCACGTCGGACCCTGTATGCAACCACAGGCGTAAACAGATGGGGAGCATCACTGTGTAGCGCGGGAGTAAATTGCCTGAGGGCCGAAATGTCGTCGAGTATCCAAAAGGAACGCCCATGTGTGGCGACGATCAAGTCGTCGTTGTGCACAACCAAATCTCGCATCGACGTATGCGGCAGGTTCAACTGCAAAGATTGCCAGTGGTCACCATCGTCAAAGCTTACCCAGACCGCCGTTTCACTTCCGGCGAATAGCAGCCCCTTGCGCGCGGTGTCTTCGCGAACCACATTGACGGGCGAGTTGTCAGGCAAGCCATTCGTAATTTGTTTCCAGCTCTTACCTCCATCGTGGGTACGGTAAATGTAAGCGCGCAAATCATCGATGCGAAAACGGCTTACCGAAACGTACGCAGTGTCGTCATCAAACCGCGAGGCGCTGATCTGGGTAACTTTGCTCCACGGACTCAACCCCGGTGGAGTAATCTCTTTCCAGTTAGTCCCGCCATCTCTTGTGATCCAGACAAGGCCATCGTCTGTTCCGGCCCAGATGGTGTTTACGTTATGGAACGAAGGCGCGAGCGCGTAAATTGCCCCACGCTGTTTTCCCGCTTTTGTGTTCAGTTTTTCCTGATCGCCGATACTTGCCGGCACGCCGGGATTTTCACGAGTAAGGTCTTTGCTGATCGGCTGCCATGAGGTTCCACCGTCGGTCGTTTTGAACAGGACGTTCGCGGCGTAGTAAAGCAGGTCCGGATCAACCGGCGAAAAC
>DAIPJJ010000185.1:0-8256 GCA_036770325.1 Terriglobales bacterium | reverse complement strand
AGAACTTCCTTGTCGTTGAACGGGAGCGCGATGGTGAACTGGCTGATCTCTTCAAGCACACCGGCAGATCCCGGAATTGCAAAGGTCGCAATGCCCGAACCAGCCTTTACCAGCAACGAATCTGCGTGGCCGTGATAGCAGCCTTCGAACTTGATCACATACTTGCGCTTGGTAAAAGCGCGCGCCAAACGGATCGCCGACATTGTGGCTTCGGTTCCCGAACTGACGAAGCGGACTTTTTGCACGCTGGGGAATGCTTCAACGACTAACTCGGCGAGATCGGCTTCAGAAGGTGTGGACGCGCCGAAACTCGTGCCGTTCACCGCGGCTGAGAGGATAGCTTCGATTACATCAGGCTGCGCGTGGCCCAGAATGAGCGGCCCCCAGGAGCCGACATAATCGATGTATTCGTTCCCGTCTGCGTCCCAGACGTGCGAGCCCTGGCCGCGGACGATGAAAGGCGCCTCGCATCCGACCGCCTTGAACGCGCGCACGGGCGAGTTCACCCCCCCGGGCATTAACTTTTCAGCGCGCTCTTGAAGGCGGCGGCACTCGTGAAGCTTGCGAGACATTTCCCTCCTGTGACTTCACAATTGGTCGCGGAGCGACGGCGTTCTAGCACGTCACAAATCGACAATACGGTTTTACGAAAATTTCATATAGGCTACATCATCCTGCAATGTCGAAGAGCTATCGTGAGTGCAGTTACACGCCCTTCTAACCGGGAGGGATAAGGATGGTCAGGGAAGGAGCCCCGATCATCCTGCGCTTTTTTGGGATGAAAATCACCTGGTGAGCCTGAGGCCTAAGAGCCGAGGGCGCGAAAAGCCTGACCACAGAGGACACAGCGGCACACAGAGAAAATCCACTGAGACAATCAGAAAACTCTGTGGATTTGCTCTCTGAAACTCAGTGATCGCTGTGGTAGAGCTTTTGTTCTAGAGCCTGAGGCCAGTACGTTCCGGAGTTTCAGGGGCGGATTTCTTGTGGGCGAGGACCCCTTCGACTAGCGCTCAGGGCAGGTCCGCGCCAAACACATCACCGGCGTGAATCCTGACACGCTCTTGTGGCATCATCTATGCATGCCAAAGATCCATATTCCTACGCCGTTGCGGCAGTATGCGGGCAAGCAGCCCGCGATTGATGTGAAAGGTTCTACGGTCGGAGAGGCCCTGAGCGGCCTGGTATCCGCCCATCCCGACCTGCGCCGTCATCTTTACACGGACGAGGGCAAGCTCCGGGCTTTCGTGAATGTCTATCTGAATGACGAAGACGTCCGCTATCTGCAGAAGGAAGCGACAGCCGTTGCCGACGGGGACAATATTTCGATTGTGCCGTCAATTGCTGGAGGAACAGCTCTTAGCTGTTAGCTTTTAGCTCTTAGCTGACCGATTTGGCTAAAAGCTAACGGCTAAAGGCTAAGAGCTTTTTATTTAAACGGAATTCACAATCATGCCAACTCTTACCGAAATCGCTCCAGCCGCTCTGAACAATGACGAGATCCTGCGCTATTCGCGCCACCTGATCATGCCCGAGGTCGGCATGGAAGGTCAGTTGAAACTCAAGAACGCGAAGGTGCTCTGTATCGGCGCGGGTGGACTTGGTTCGCCATTAGCGCTTTATCTTGGCGCGGCGGGAATTGGCACGTTGGGCATTGTCGATTTCGATGTGGTCGATTACACGAACCTTCAGCGCCAGATCATCCACGCTACTGCCGACGTTGGCCGCCCGAAGCTCGATTCCGCCGCCGAGAAGCTGAAGGCGATGAATCCGTATCTGAATATCCGCAAATTCAATACGCGGCTGTCGAGCGACAATGCCCTCGAACTGTTCAAGGAATTCGACATCATTGCCGATGGCACGGACAACTTTCCGACGCGCTATCTCGTTAATGACGCGTGCATTCTCACCGGCAAGCCGAACGTATATGGCTCGATCTTTCGCTTTGAGGGGCAGGCGAGCATCTTCGCCACAAAAGAAGGGCCTTGCTACCGCTGCCTGTATCCCGAGCCGCCACCGCCGGGATTAGTTCCATCATGCGCTGAAGGCGGAGTGCTTGGCATTCTCCCCGGACTCGTCGGCGTAATCCAGGCGACGGAAGCGATCAAGCTGATTCTCGGTTCAGGCGATCCGCTGATCGGGCGTCTGCTGCTGATCGATGCGCTGGCTATGAAGTTCCGTGAGCTGAAGCTGCGCAAGAACCCGGATTGCCCGGCCTGCGGCAAGCATCCTACAATCACCAAGCTCATTGATTACGAGCAATTCTGCGGCATTCGCGGTGAGGAGGCGCCAGCCGAAGTGACTACAGATGAAATTCAGGTGGAAGAATTGAAGCAGAGGCTCGATCGCGGAGACGATGTTTACATTCTCGACGTGCGCGAGCCGCACGAATATCAGATCTGCAACATCGGCGGACATCTGATTCCCCTGGGTGAGTTGCCGAACCGCGTGAACGAGCTCGACACAAGCCGGGAGATCATTGCGCATTGCCGGTCAGGCGTGCGCAGCGCGAAGGCGGTGAACTTTTTGCGGCAGGCGGGATTCAAGAAGGTACACAATCTCGCCGGCGGGATTCTCGCCTGGGCCGACCGCGTCGATCCCAGCATGCCGAAGTACTGAGGGAGCCTCGCTCGGCTCAGAGCTTCCGGCACATGCCGCCTACGCAGCTTTCGCCGATACTACAGCTGTTCCCACAGCGGCCGCAGTTCTGTGAGTCACCTATGAAATCTGCGCTGCTCTTACACTGTCCCATGCATTTTTCATATCCGGGTGCGCAGTCGCAGAATCCACCAGTGCACTTTTCCGAAAACGAGCACCGATTGCCGCAGCGACCGCAATTTTGATCATCATTGACGAATGTGATCGTATCCACGCAACTTCCACCACACCATTCCTGACCCGCCGAACAACTTGTTGGACCAATACTGGGAGGATTACTGGGCGGATTCGTTGGCGGGAGGTTTTTGGGGTTGATGCAACCAGAGGCCACAACTATCGCTAACAGGCAAGCGGCGGAGAGCACAATCCAGCAGAACCGCACTGAATCATGAGTCCTTCTCGCCTGCTCTTGCACGGCAGATTTCATACCCGCGCTAGGTGTAAACCAAACCACCGCCGCTCGTCAAACCAGCTCTTCTCCAGCTTGAATCCAGAAACACAGAGCAGCCGCGCAATCATTTCATCCGTGTACTTGTAGCTGTTCTCGGTATGAATGCGTTCGCCTTGCCGGAAGTAGATTGTCCTGCGCATCAGCCCGAGACTGACTGTTTGCGTGCGCCCGCTCTCCAGGAAAATTTCTATACGCGATTGCGCCGGGTTCCATTCGGAAATGTGGCGGAATGAGTCCAGGTCGAAGTTGGCGTCCAATTCGCGGTTGAGGCGCACGAGAATGTTCTTGCTGAACTCTGCGGTGACACCCTGCACGTCGTCATATGCAGGCAGCAGAAGATCGCTGTCCTTGGCCATGTCGGTTCCGAGCAGCAACGCATCTCCCGAAAACAATTGCTCACGCACCTGGCGAAGCATGGCGATTGCATCATTCCAATCGAAGTTGCCGATGCTCGACCCTAAATAGAGCACCAGTTTGCGTCCTGGAACGTCGCGCAGGAAATGAAATCCGTCTCCGAAGTCAGCTACAACTGGGCGAATTACCGCCGCAGGGCACTGCTCGCGAATCCGGTTCTTAGCGTCGGTCAGCGCAGTCGAGGAGATATCAACCGGAAAATACTTGACCCGCATCTGCCTGGCTGCGAACGCGTTCAGAAGCGTTCCAGTTTTGGTTGCCGTACCGGCACCGAGTTCTACTATCGAAATCGGCGCCCCAACTGAGAAAGCGAGCTCTTTTGAGCGTTCGCGCAGAATCTCAAGTTCGGTACGCGTAAGGTAATACTCGGGAAGGCGCGTGATCTCTTCGAAGAGTTCGGAGCCTCGCTCGTCATACAGCAATTTGCAGGGCAAGGTTTTCTGCCGTGCGTTAAGTCCGCGCACGACTTCGTCTGCATAAGCCGGGACAGGAACCACCTCGCGTGCGATCATCTGGCCAGCCTTATTCCCATGAATTGCCAGCGCGCGTGTGGCGGAAAGAAGTTGCGGTAAGTGGCGCGAATGTGGCTTTCAGGAGTGGCGCAGCTTCCGCCACGCAGCACAAACTGGTTGCACATAAACTTCCCGTTGTACTCACCGATTGCGCCGGTGGCAGGAGAAAATCCCGGATACGCGAGGTAGGCGCTCGAAGTCCACTCCCACACGTCGCCGAACACCTGCAGCAGGCCAGTTCTGGCAATCGCCGCTTGCGGATGTAACTTGCCGGACTCAAGAAATGTTCCCTGCGAACGCGCCTGGGCGGCTGCAACTTCCCATTCTTCTTCTCGAGGGAGTCGCGCATTGCTCCAGCGCGCAAACGCATCTGCTTCGTAGTAGCTGACGTGGCATACCGGGGCAGCAGGATCCAACTCGCGCATTCCGGCAAACGTGAACTCGAACCAAGCGCCGTCCTCTTCTTCCCAATACAGGGGCGACTGCCATCGCTGCGCGCAGACGGTGTCCCAGCCATCGGATAGCCAAAGCTCGGGTCGTCGGTAGCCGCCATCATTCATGAATTCGAGATACTCGGCGTTCGTGACCAGACGTGAGGCAAGCTGAAATGGTTGCAGCAGAACATCGTGTCGTGGACTCTCGTTGTCGAATGCGAAGCCCGAACCTTCATGCCCGATGGCGCAAATTCCGCCGTTTAAATCAACCCACTCGACAGGCGTCGCACCGTTGACCGCACGTGGCTGATTTACGCGTTCTGGCTGCAGCGGCATTGACCACAGCGCATGCTTCATGTCGGTGACGATCAATTCCTGATGCTGCTGTTCGTGGTTCAAACCGATCTCGATTAAGCCCGCTGCGCGCTCATCGGCAACATCCACGTAACCCAGCATGGCTTCATCCACATGCGCACGATAAGCGCGAACTTCTGCGAGCGCAGGCCGCGACATCAATCCTCGCGATCCGCGAGAAGGGTGTGACCCGAGCTGTTTGTAATAAGAATTGAAGAGTTGTTTGTACCGCGGGTCGAATGGTTTGTAGCCGGGGACGCGTTCGCTGACAATGAAAGTTTCAAAGAACCAGGTCGTATGCGCAAGGTGCCATTTTGCCGGGCTACAGTCCGGCATGGATTGCAGCATCTGATCTTCGGCTGAGAACGGCGCGGTAAGCTGCAGTGTCATCTCACGAATGTCGCGGTAGCGGTCGCTTAGAGGGCTACGGGCCAACTGCTCGGCATGGCTGGCGTGCATGGGGCACCTTTCGTTCTAGTCTGCAGACCGAGCTACATCTCAGCATCGCGCTGAGTTCGGCACCCCACCATGGATGCGTAATCTATGCTGGCTGTCACTTTTTTTTCTGGAAATTAGGACACGTGGGCGTAGAAACACGGGTAACCAGTCCAATTGAGCGGGAACTGGCATCCTACTCACGTTCCCATTGCATCCAATTCCGGCTGTCCGCCTTTGTCTGCTGGAGAAGAAATTCATTGCGAAAAACCGCTTTGCGCAAGACGTTCGCAGGAAAGACTTGCGCGATCATCTTCATCACATTTGTCATTTCCACTTGTGCCCACGCACAATTTCTTCCGAGCGGAGGCAACGGATTTGTTGGATATTCCTATCTCCACGGGCAAACTTTCACCCTAAGCAATCCCTTTGCTGCGACTGGGGGACCAGCGAGCATGGGCGGATGGGAAGCTTCGATCGAAGGGAGATATTTGCCCTGGCTCGGTGCGGTCGCCGATCTCGACTGGCACTACGGAGGCCACGATACGCGCTGCTTCGTCGGCAGTTGCGCGCCTTTTCGGGTGAATGCCAGCCGCGACGATCTTCTGTTTGGGCCGCGCGTTTCAAAATCGTTTGGAAAATACCGGCCATTCGCACAGCTTCTGCTGGGAGTCGCTTACCAATCGGACAAGGGCGGCGGGATCTCGAACTCAGATACGACATTTGCACGAGCTTTGGGAGCCGGCGTGGACTACACGCTGGTTCGCGCGCTTGCCTTTCGCGGCCAGGTTGATGTCATCCATACGAGTTTCTTCGGGGGCGGGCAGAACAACGTGCGATTTTCAACCGGCATCGTGTTTCGATTTTGAGGCATGCGGGACATCCAGCGCTGGCTGAGCAGCATCGGACTGGTAAAGCTCTGCAATTGAGGAGGTCTAAGTGAGAAAGTCGGCCCCACTCACACTCGTAATGCTTGTCTTCACTGGCGCAGCCTTTGCGCAAATTCCAAGCGGAAATCTTTTTGTCGGGTACTCGCTGTCACAAACGCGTGTAGCCGAGCCACTAAATCTCAATGGATGGGAAGGATCGCTGGAAGGAAAATTTTTGCCCTGGGTCGGTATTGTCGCGGACTTTAGCGCAGGGTACGGTACCAATAATATCTTCCGCTCCATAGCTTGCCCGACTTCCGGCTGCGTGCCTATTCCCCAGAGCGTCAGAAGATACACTTACATGCTCGGCCCCCGAGTTTCAGTACCCATCGGAAGATTTACTCCATTTGTCAACGCGCTGTTTGGAGCTGCACACATCAATGATCAGGGCGTGACCGACAACTCTTGGGCTACTGCGATCGGCGGAGGCCTGGACTACAGGCTGATTCATGGACTCGCGCTGCGAGTGCAGGGCGACTCGTTGCATACGAAGTTCTTCAACACCGGCGAAAACCACTTTCGATTTGCGACGGGAATTGATATTCGCTTCTAGTCTCCAAGCGCAAAGAAATCCCCTTGCGAAATCTGATGGCCCTTGGGCCATGATGCTAATGATCTCTGGCGGTTTGCATGGCGCCTGGCTTACCATCTCTCTTCGCTGCGGGAATTGAAACGCGCGACATAAAATGCCGCCTCCTCCACTTCGACGCGAATTTATGAACTCAATCCGCTGATAAAATAGCCATTCACGCCTATGTTTGAGAACCTTCAGGAACGGCTTCAACGAACATTCAAATCACTGCGCGGACAGG
Organism: Terriglobales bacterium; assembly: GCA_036770325.1. Lineage (GTDB taxonomy): Bacteria > Acidobacteriota > Terriglobia > Terriglobales > Acidobacteriaceae > Gp1-AA145. The sequence goes on along the minus strand of DAIPJJ010000185.1, from coordinate 1,257 downwards.
CTGTTCTCAACGAAGAGAACATGCAGGAGATCCTGCGCGAGTTACGCCTCTCCCTGCTCGAAGCGGACGTAAATTTCAAAGTCGTAAAGCAATTCATCGACCAGGTTCAGGCGAAAGCCGTGGGCCAGCAGGTCGCGACTGCGCTTTCGCCGGGCGAGCAGGTCATAAAGATCGTCCGGGATGAGCTGATCGAAATTCTCGGCAAAGATACGGCGCGAGTAAAGTTCGCCTCGCAGCCCCCCACCGTCGTGCTCATGGCGGGCCTGCAGGGTTCCGGCAAAACCACAACTTCCGGCAAGCTGGCGCATTGGTTCAAAAATGGCGGACATCGTCCGTTGCTGGTTTCAGTTGACGTCTATCGTCCTGCTGCGCGCGAGCAGCTAAGAGTGGTAGCGCAGGCGATCAAGGCGCAGATTTACGAAGGCCAGGTTGAGCAGGCTAATACCCCGACCGTTGAGCGCTTGGCCAAAGAAGCCCGTCGCGAAGCTGTGAACTCCGGCTGTGATGTGCTCATCGTCGATACCGCCGGCCGCCTGCACATTGACGATCAGCTCATGGAAGAGATGCAGTCGCTGAAAAAGCTACTCAACCCTTCCGAGATTCTGTTCGTCGCTGATGCCATGACCGGACAAGACGCGGTCAAGTCCGCCGACGAATTTCACAAGAAACTATCGCTCACCGGGGTCGTACTTACAAAAATGGATGGCGACGCGCGTGGTGGCGCGGCGCTTTCGATCCGCCAGGTCACGGGCGCGCCGATCAAATTTATAGGTGTAGGGGAAAAATATGACGCGCTTGAACCGTTTCATCCAGACCGCATTGTTTCGCGCATTCTCGGTATGGGCGACATTTTGTCTCTTATCGAACGAGCTGAGCAGACGGTCGATAAGAAGAAGGCGCAGGACATCGCGGCGCGCGCTCTCTCTGGCGATGGATTCTCTCTGGAAGATTTCCGCGATCAGCTTCGGCAAGTTCGGAAGATGGGATCAATCCAAAGCCTGATGGGCATGCTGCCCAGCATCGGCCCATTCGCCGGACTGCAGAAGCATGCCGACAAAATCGACGAAAAGCAGATCAACCACGTAGAAGCCATCATCAACTCAATGACGGCTTACGAGCGCACCCATCACGACGTGATCAACGGCAGCCGTCGCAAGCGCATCGCGCGCGGATCGGGAAGAACCGTGCAAGAAGTGAACAACTTGCTACGTCAATATGCGCAAATGCGGAAGATGTTCAAGTCGATGGGCAAGGGCA
>DAIPJJ010000184.1:0-8269 GCA_036770325.1 Terriglobales bacterium | reverse complement strand
TCGATGAAGTCACCAGCACCATGCACGAGATGAGCGTGAACGTGCAGAACATGGTAAAGAGCACGCAAATTCAGGCCTCGAGCGTGAGTGAGACTTCGGCGTCCATCGATGAGATGGTCGCTTCCATTCAGCGCGTGGCCGACACCGCAAAAGTATTGCTGGATATCTCAAACCGCTCCCGCGAAGAAGTGCATGCCGGAATCGGGACCATGGAGAAAGCCACCGAGGGTCTCAACAAGATCAACGGCACCATCATCGCCTCAGGCGAAATCATCGGGGTGCTCGGTCACCGGGCTGACGATATCGGAAAAATCATCGAGGTCATCGACGATCTTGCCGAGCAGACCAACCTGCTGGCACTTAATGCGGCCATCGAAGCTGCGCGTGCTGGCGAACACGGTCTTGGATTTGCCGTGGTTGCCGATGAAGTCCGCAAGCTGGCGGAAAAATCCGCGCAATCCACTAAAGAAATTTCTGAATTGATCGAGAGCATTCAGAAAGAGGCCCGTAAGGCGGTGGAGAACATGAACCAGAGCACCGAGATCGTCGACCAGGGTCTCAAGCTCGGCCAGGACCTCCACCAGGCGTTGCGAAAAATTTCCAACGTGGTCACCGAAGTCTACAAATTCGCGCAGGAGATTGGCGCGGCCACAAACGAGCAGTCGCACGGGTCTTCACAGATTGCCCGCGCCACTACGCGCCTGAACGAAATCACTCACGAGATCAATTCCGCTGTCGAGGAACAGGCCTCAGGCGCGCACGCGGTGGTCAAAGCCATGGAGCGCATGCGGGAACTGGTCCAACAGACGACCTCGGGATCGACCGAGCTGGCCGCTTCGGCTGAGCAAATGTCGAAGATGTCTCGCGGCCTGCTCGATTCGATGAACAAGTTCGGAATCGAAACCGAATCTAACATTGCCGTCGACGGCCGCAGGAGCGCGCGTCACGCGGCTGCAGGGTCGAGAGCATGAGCAACGCGGTAGCACGCGAACTTCACCTCGTGGGATTTCAGATCGGGCGCGAGAGTTATGGCGTGCCCATCACTTCCCTACACGAGATTGTGCGTGTCCCGGAAATTACCGCCGTTCCTGATGCGCCGGAGTTCATGGAAGGGGTGATAAACCTTCGCGGAAAGATCGTCTCCGTCATGGACTTGCGCAAGCGCCTGGGGGAAAAGAAAGTAGGTTCCGGCAAGCGCAATCGCATCCTGGTGGTTGAACACCGGGGCAAGCTTTCCGGCTTGATCGTCGATTCTGCCTCTGAAGTATTGAAGATCCCTGCTTCCGATGTCGAGCCTTCACCGTCCGCCCTTCAGGAAGGCGGCCTGACTTGCGTCACCGGGCTTGGGAAATACAAGGGCCGCTTGATTGTGCTGCTCGATATGTCGCGCCTGCTCGATCTCGGCGCGGCGCAGAAACAAACTGAAGTCGAAGGCAAGAAACCTAGCCGGCAAGCCGCAGCCGGAAAGTAGCGTTCGGAAGGAAACCGATGAGCAGTCCAGCTCTGGCCATCCAGCTCAGCGACGCCGAAATGCGCTTGCTCCAGGCACTCGTGTACCAGGAGTGCGGAATGTATTTCGACGCACGGCGCACCCATTTTCTGCAAGATCGGCTGCAACGACGCTTGCGCGAGTGCCGCATGGACTCGTTCTACAGCTACTACCGTCTGCTGATCAGCGCGGAGGGCAAACAGGAACTCACGCGCCTCCTCGAAGACCTGACGGTCAACGAAACCAGCTTCTTCCGCAACAAGGCCCAGCTCGAGTTGTTTCACCATCACATCCTCGATGAACTGATTCGCAAAAAAGAGGCTGAAGGCGACCGCACGTTGCGCATCTGGAGCGCCGGCTGCTCAACCGGGCAGGAGCCGTACACGATCGCCATGTTGATCGCGGATGCGCTCGCGTATCACCAGTTGCGCATGCCCAACCCGCCCGAAGCTATTTGGCCCAAGCCAATTGTGCCGGCCCCATGGAAAGTGGAAATTCCAGCAAGCGACATCAACTACACCGTGCTGCGCGCCGGGCAGGAAGGCGTCTACAGCGAAAACCAGATGTCATCCGTCGACTACAGCTATCGGCTGCGCTATTTCGATAAAGTCGGCGACCGCTATGCAATCAAGAAAGCCGTCAAGGAACTCGTCCACTTCGATTTTCACAATCTCAAGACCGAATTTGTGCCCCAGCGCAACGACGTAATTTTCTGCCGCAACGTAATGATGTATTTCGACGAAGCCGAGCAGCGCCGTTTGGTCGATAAGTTCTATCGTTGTCTCGCTCCAAATGGATATCTGCTGGTTGGACATGCAGAAAGTCTGCTGGGGTTGACCAACAAATTCGCGATGGTGTACCACAACAGCGGCACCGCCTACAGGCGCACGGAGGTGTCGCAATGACGCAGTTCCCCGACGATCGCGGCGCCGAAATGCGTGACCTCTTCTTTGAGACCTCGCAGGAACTCCTGCAAGCGCTCAACGATGATGCGCTCAAGCTGGAAAAGTCTCCGCGCGACGGCGAGATCGTCCGCAGTATTCGCCGCACTGTTCACACGCTCAAGGGAGATTCCGCGGCATGCGGCTTCAAGGAATTGAGCGAACTGGCGCATAAGCTCGAAGACGCTCTTGCAGTTGATATCACTACTTCTCCTGTTTCGCTTGTGGAACTAACCCTTCTTGCCGCAGACGTGTTTGCGGAAATGATCAATGCCTACCGGAAGCACAAACCGTTACCGGATGCCACCGGGTTGCAGAGAATGGTGCGGGAACTCGCGTCCACAGCACCATCACAGACAAAACAGGTCCCCAGCGCTCCAGCCGTCACCTGGACAGAGTACGAACAGAAAGCCGCCGATGCCGCACGCACCGGAGACACACGCGTATTCCATGTGGTGGCGCATGTGGATCGCCTCTGCGCCATGCCGATCGCTGCGCGCCAACTGGTCGCTACCGCGCTTGCTTCCATCGGCCAAGTCCTCGCAGCCAGGCCGGAAGGTTTCTCCGAGAATGCCAAGAAGCTCGACCTGCTGATTGCCACCAATGCGCCGGAAACGGTGATTGTATCGAAATGCCTTATCCCCACAGTCATTGCGCGGGTCGAATATTTTGAGATGAATGCCCCCGGCGGTGAAGCAGGCGGTTCGAAGCAGGCACCGAGTGTTGGCGAAGCTTCGCTGGCTGAACACCCGCATCATCCGGCTGAGAGCCAGCCCTCACCCGAATCCCGCGCCCCTGAATCGCATGCTCCAACGGCCGCGCCATCCACGGAAAACATCCTGCGCGTCGATGCTGAGCGCATTGATAACGTTCTCAATCTTGTCGGCGAGTTGATTATTGCGAAATCAATGCTGCAACAGGCAATGCAGGAATTCGTGCGCCGCTACCCGAAAGACCAGCTCCGGCTTCGTTTTGCCGATGCCATGGGCTTTCAATCGCGTGTGATGAACGACCTGCAACGTTCAGTGATGAAGATCCGGATGGTGCCGGTCGAACAGCTCTTCCGCCGTTTTCCGCGCATTGTGCGCGACACTGCGAAACGCTGCGGTAAAGAAGTGGAATTCGTCATCTCGGGCCAGGAAACGGACGTCGATAAGGGCCTGCTGGATGCGATCGCGGAACCGCTTACGCACATCATTCGCAACTCCGTCAGCCACGGAATCGAAAGTCCGGCTGAACGCAAAGCTGCTGGAAAATCTGCCAAAGGCGCCATCCACTTGCATGCCTATCATCAGGCCAATCACCTGATCATCGAAATTAAAGATGACGGCTGCGGCATCGATGCCGCGAAACTAAAACTGAAGGCCATTGGCACAAAGCTGATCACTCCCGAGGAAGCGGACCGCATGTCGCCACAGGAGGCTTTTGATCTCATCTTCCGCCCCGGGTTCAGCACCGCCCATGAGATCACAGAAATTTCCGGCCGTGGCGTTGGGCTGGACGTGGTGCGCAGCGTACTCGCGAAGATGAAGGGCACGGTAGAAGTCGAGACGGAGCTTGGCAAGAGCACCATTTTCCGCCTGAAGCTGCCGCTCACACTTGCCATCATTCAGGCCCTGCTCTTCCGCATTGAGAACCGGCTTTACGCCATTCCGCTGAACTCAGTCGCGGAAATCGCACGTGCGCATGAGGCTGACCTGCATCGCGTGGATTCAACCGAGGTGTTGCAACTCCGCAATCAAATCCTGCCGCTGGTTCGGGTAGCGCCACGGCGGATATCAGAACTGGGAAGCGGAAAAGAAAAGATTTTTGTTTTAGTTCTCACCTTCGGAGAACGCAAATTGGGACTGATCGTCGATTCACTCGAAGGCGAAGAGGAACTGGTGACCAAAGCATTGGACGATCAGACGGTTTCTACGGACCTCGTCAGCAGCGCATCCATTCTCGGCGATGGACGAGTCGTGCTCATTATGAATCTTGCAGCGGTTATGGAGCGTTTCACCAGAAATGGCACTGAAATCCGGCGTTCGCAGGTCTTTACCGACCTCCAGCAACCAACTGGGCAGAGGGAGGCGCGGCAATGAGCGCGAACCCGGTCAGAGTGCTGGTAGTGGATGATTCGGCGTTGATGCGCAAGCTCATTCCGCAGATCATCGAAACCGATCCATCGATCCAGGTAGTTGGCACCGCCATGGATGGCAACTTCGGCTTGAAAAAGATCGCAGAGCTCAAGCCGCAAGTCATCACCCTTGATCTCGAAATGCCTGGAATGGGCGGACTCGACATGCTGAAGGAGATCATGCGGCGGCATCGTCTGCCGGTGATCGTAGTCAGTTCGCACAGCACTGCGGGAGCCGCCGTTACGTTAAAGGCCCTCTCGCTTGGCGCGTTTGACTTCGTCGCAAAGCCGGCGGATGTGACCTCGCGCATGCAGGAAAGCGCGCGCGATCTGATTGCCAAGATCAAGGCAGCAGCACAGAGTCGCGGAATTCAGATAACTTCGCCCGAAGAACAGCCGGCAGCGAGTCGACGGAAAAAAGCCGGGTCCGTCTCGGGCTCACCCACGAAGGTAGTAGCCATTGGCGTTTCGACAGGAGGACCGCAGTCGCTGCAATATGTACTATCGCAGCTTCCGCCCGACTTCCCGGGATGCATCGTCGTGGTGCAGCACATGCCCGAAGGATTTACGGAAATGTTTGCCCGCAGGCTGGACGAGTGCACGTCGCTGCGAATCAAAGAGGCCCAGTCCGGCGACATCCTGCAGCCGGGCCGCGTGCTCGTTTGCCCCGGAAGCAGGCATTTAAAAGTGAAACGGCTTCCGCTGGGCGATGTCGCCGTTTTGAGCGATGAGCCGCGGGTAAATGGCCATCGCCCTTCTGCCGATGTCTTGTTTAAAAGTGTTGCTGAAGAATTCGGCCCCAGGGCCGTCGGGGTAATCATGACAGGCATGGGCGACGACGGCGCTAATGGATTAGGTTTCCTTAAGGCAGCCGGAGGAATGACCATCGCCCAGAGTGAGCAGTCGTGCGTTGTCTTCGGAATGCCCAAAGCAGCCATTGAACGTGGGCACGCCATGCGGGTGATTGACCTCGATGCCATGGCCGCGGCCCTGCAGTCATACTGTGCAGACCGGGAGCCCGCGCATATAAGGGCGCAAAAGGCAGGCAATACATAGACTTTGCCGGCGCCAAGTGCGCCGCAGTAGGAGAAAGAGGAGGCAGTTATGGAGCAGTTTGCAGCAATCAAGCGAAGCAAGGACGGGCAAGCAGTCCGCTACTTGATCGTGGACGACTCCGTCTTCGCACGCAAAAATCTCGCCCGCATTGTTGAAAGCTTTGGGGGGGAGATCGCAGGCGAAGCCGGCGATGGACTCACCGCCATCAGCGAATACGAGCGCAGCAAGCCCGATATTGTGCTGATGGACATCACGATGCCACAGATGGAAGGCATTGAAGCTGCCGAAAAGATCGTGCAGCAGAATCCGGATGCGCGCATCGTGATGGTGTCCTCGGTCGGCTACCAGGAAAATATTGTCGCAGCCTTGCAGCGCGGTGCGCGGCACTTTGTGCAGAAGCCTGTGAAGCCGGACGTTCTGTACGAGGTCATCAAGTACGTGCTCGGAGAAGATGGCGCAGTTTCGAATGCTGCCGGCGCGGGGGACTAACCATGAAGATGGGCTTGATCCAGCCGTTCATTAACGCGGCCGATGCGGTATTGTCGCAAGGCCTGAAAGCTCCCATTGAGATCGGAAACCTCTCGATGGAAGAAGACGTCTATCGCCGCAAAGGCGTTGCGGCCATGGTAGAGCTGACTGGCGACATCGAGGGACGAATCATCCTCGACCTTTCGCCGCAAACTGCTGCCAAAATCGCCAGCCTGCTCTCAGGCACGGAAGTGCCTGAAACTGACGCACTGGTGCGCGAAGCCGTCTGCGAACTCGCCAATCAGGTCATTGGCAACGCTGTCGCTACGTTGAACGACGAAGGATTCCACTTCCGCGTCCATCCTCCCCACCTGCACACCTCTGAACACGGAGCAAAGAGCACCACGGACATCGAAGCCCTCGTCCTCTGCTTCGAAACTTCGAGCGGAAATGTATTTATGAACATTGCCCTTCGCTACGGCGCGTCGGCGTCAGCATCCGCAGCCGTGTAGCCTTGCCAGAGCAGCTACTCCGTCATTTTCCGAAAACCATTCTGCCGCCCAAGCTTCCCTGATACACAAGAGCGAGGACCACGATCACCGCATACGTGAGATATGCGAAATTCGGGGTCGCCTGCCGTTTGTGGATACTCCAGCGCCAGATCGCCAGTATCGCGAAGAGTACCACCGCGGTCGTTCCCAACCATTCATGCACCGTAATCAGCTTTGCTGGCAGTGCGGAGCCCTGCGTTGATTTCCACCACCACCCCGCGGCAGCGGTCAATGGAGTGATGAGTGCGGCATAGAGGACCATCCACCAAGCCGCGTGGTGAAAAGACTGTCGCCGGAAGATGCGGCCCAGAATATCGCTCAACAGAGCCAATGGCAGCAGCGCGGCGGTAAAGTTCACCAGGATCGGGTGTAGTTCCTCTGGCGTTCTCGGCGGCGACCACTTCAGCGAACCGGAGCTGCCATTCGAATTCGTGCCTTCTCCGTTGGCTCCCTGCACAATCAGAGATCCCTTCATATTCGGATGAGGGCGGCAATGGTACGCAATCGTTCCAGCGTTTTTGAACGTCATCTGCCATGAATGACCAGGATCAATCAGTCCAGAGTCGAAACTTCCGTCAGCGGCAGTGACCGTGTGAGAGAAGATGTCTTCGTTTTTCCATTCGACTGTGTCCCCGGCTTTCACATTCAATTGTGGTGGATTGAACTGTACCTGCTTGATGATGACCACGCGGGTGGTGCCAGCGGGCTGAGCGTTCTGCGCCACAACGCACACGCTCAAGAGAAATGCCACCGCCACAGGCGCGAAGATCGATCTGCGCACCTGCAGCAGTGGCGGTTTGGTTCGAGTGCCGGACCACGCCATCCCAGGGTACTGATCCGGAGTTTGTTGGTTCCTCCTCATTGGCGGCAATGGAGCAATCGGGCGTTATTTCAGTGATTGTTCCAGTTGCTGCGCATGCTCCAGGTGTCCCTGCAGAAGCGGAGCAGCACCTTCGAGCGCCGACTTCAGCTCAGCATTCTTTGCATTCGGAATCAGAGTGTTCTTCGTCGCATCGATTACTGCCTGATGGTAGGCGACTTCATGCGACGCATATTCCTGGTCAAAAGCCTTGCCACTCAAGCTCTTGAGCTTTTTCGATTCGTCAGCAGCCTGCTGTTTCAATTGCTTTGACGTGGGACTGTCTTCGGGGGTGACGCCCAGCTTCTTCGCCAGATCGTTAACCGACTTCTCCAGGTTGGTGTGATCTGAAATCATCTGATTGGCAAAGTCTTTGACCTGCTGGTTGCTGGTTTTCTTCAGCGCCAGCTTTGCCTGATTGATGTCGATCTGGTTCGCAGTTTGCACGATTCCCGCGATTTGCGGATCGGTCGGCGCCTGAGCATTAGCCTTCACTCCTCCGGCTACGAACAGAACTGCAGACGTAAACACAGCAGCAAAATAGAATCTGTTCAACTTCATTGATCTCTCCTTGACCTAAGTTTCGTTCGAGACGCTATTAAGTCCTAAGGTTGTCTATAGGAAGGAGTCCGGACTGACTGAAAGGTTACAGACGTGTGTTTCTGTGCTGCACTCTTTGTGCAAATTCACGTGAGTGGTTCGTGCGCTAGAGGACGTACATTCAAGGAGGGGACTAAGCTTAAATTTACGGTCCGGCTACAACCAGCACGGGATTCTGTGCCGGTG
>DAIPJJ010000014.1:0-40617 GCA_036770325.1 Terriglobales bacterium | reverse complement strand
CGGGCTCGGACGCCCGCAAAGCGCCTCAACTTATAGGTCCGGCTGCTTTCATTTTTGTGAGGTCCCTCGACTTCGCTCGGGATTTCGGCTGCGGGCTCGGACGCCCGCAAAGCGCCTCAACTTATAGGTCCGGCTGCTTTCATTTTTGTGAGGTCCCTCGACTTCGCTCGGGATTTCGGCTGCGGGCTCGGACGCTTTAGTTCGCAGATCGCTGATTCATCTTTCTGCGATTCTGAATAGCGCAACTATCGGCAGACGGCCGTGAAACCTTGTTGGAAAGTTCCCTTGCCGTTTGTCGTTTCTCCGACAATCAAATCACTTGGGGCGATCCCCAGAGCGATCGTCGTGGGTACATTTGACCCTGCAATGGTTTTGAAGGCGCCGTTCGGATAGGTTCAACTACTGAGATAAGCGCTTCCCACTTTCGGGTGTGAAGTGCATTTGAAATTCATAACCGAACATGCGTATTGGAACGGTGTAACTGGCCTGAAGATAGAGTGTGGCTCGAGGGCCATAACCAGTACGCTGCACTGTAACCTGGTCAGGTTCCAGGCTAACGTCGTATTGCTTTGCCCGTTGGATAACCGCGTTTCGGAACTCGTCGTCCGAATTTGGAGCGCTTGGAAGCCCGACACGCAGGCTAAGTTGCGAGGCGATGTCCTGCAAGTCGTCGCGAAGCTCAACATTGGCTACAACCGCCGCGCCAATTTGCCACCCAGCGATCAGTACCAATCCAACGATCGCCAACGCGGCGGGAATTTTAAGGTTTCGCATACGTATCAAACCGCATTCACGGGTACGAACCGCTAGTTTGTTTGAGCACTGGTCTGTTTTAGCTTGGCTACGCGTTGCTCAAGCTTATCGGCTTCGTCTTTCTTCCCAAGTTGACGCAATGAGCTGACCTCTGCCTGAATGTAGGGCGCGAGATCAGGGCTATCCTTGCCGAATTGCGATTCCATGAGCCCGATGCTGCGATGCCAACAAGGTTGTGCTTTGTCTGGTCTGGCCCATCCATCGTAGAGGTTGCAGAGCAGCGGCAGGGACATCATAACGGTATAGCTGTCGGGGCCACTCACTGCCTCTTCCGCTCGTACCGCGCGAATAAAGTAGGGTTCTGCTTGTGCCCATTCATTTCTTATCTTGTAGGCTAGGCCAAGCAGACGTAAGTTATCCTCGGTACGCTGGCTGTTCTCCCCAAAGAGCTTCAGGTTGATTTCAAGCGACCGGTTGAGATAGTTCACTTCTTCGGTGTAGTTCTTTTGCACGTAAGCGAGCTGACCCAGGGAATAGAGCGGATCAATCACTCTCTCCGACTCTGCCCCATATCTCTTCTCGATGATTGCCAGTTCACGGTGAAAGAGCGTGTCCGCCATCTGATAGTGCTGTTGGAACTGGTACAGAATCGCCAGCTTCTTCAGGGCTTCAGTCTGATTGACGTCTCCTGAAGGCAAATGCTCGGCGAGGTCGACAGCTTGCTTATAAAAAGTCTCGCACTCGTCGTACTTGCGTGCAGTCGCAGCCTGGTCTCCTGATTGGATTGCCATTTGTACCTTTGTGACCAGATCACTGGAGCTATCTAAAGCCTGCAAACGCCGCTGGAGTTCCTTGGCCTCTTCAGTCTTGCCTTCGGCGGTTAATGCCTTCAGGTGTTCCGAAAAGCGCGTTTGTGCCGCTTTATAGCCGGCTTCGGCTTCGCCGCTGAGATAAACGGTCGACCCAGGCCGAAAATCACGGTTTGCGGCAATTTCGACCAAAGCTGCTTTTCGGTACTGGTCGAGAGCGGCGATCCAATCGCCCGTGGCTTCGATCGCGGTGGCAAGTTCAAAGGCAGAGTGTGGGCGCTTAGGATCGAGCGCAACAGCCTCTTTAAACTCAGAAATGGCCGTCTTGTAATTCTTCGCGGCCAGCAGAGCCTCGCCATATTTCTCATGAACGTCCAAATTACTTGGGGATATGGATTCAGCCAGTTTCAACTCCTCAATGGCCTCAGTCACGTTGTTCTGAGCCAGCAATATCCGCCCAACATTCAGGTGTGTCTGTGCTTCATACGGACCCAGTTTTTCGGCTGTGCGAAATTCGCGGAGAGCGGCGTCGTTGTCTTTGTTCTGCTCGTACATCTCTCCGAGACTGATATGAGGCTCCGGATCTGCGGGATCCAGATCGATTGCCTTTTGATATTCCGCTTCTGCGCCTTTTGTATCTCCACGCCATGCGAGTCCGTTGGCCAGGCAGAGATGGCACAACTCGAAATCAGGAAACAATTTCTCCATCTCCTGGAGCTCAGCAATGGCCTCATTCGGATTCTGCGACATGAGGATTGATGCCAGGTTCTGACGGATCAGTGGATCGTTTGGCTTCAGGCGTTTGGCTTCGCGCTGCTCGGCGATGGCTGCGCCCATTTGACCTTGGTCTTTGTAGACGTTGCCGAGATTGGTATGTACGTCGGCATTGTCGGGATCCAAGGCAATGGATTTCCGATACTCCGCGATCGCATGTTCATTGTCCTGCATATTCTGATAGGCAATTCCCATGTCGTAATGCACGGCGGCATAGCTGGGCTGAATGGTGAGAGCCTGCTGGTATTCGGAAATAGCTGCATCGTATTTTTGAAGACCTGCTAGAGCCAACCCTGCGTTCTTGTGAGCCTCGGCATCTTTGGGATTCTGTTGCAAGGCCAACCTGGCTTCATGAAGAGCTTCATCGTTGGAGCCTGCGCGGTAAAGCACAAAGCTGATTTTTGTGTGTACTTCCGGAAAACCCGGGTCCTGGCGCAAGACTTCCTCGTAGACGGCGCCTGAGTTCGACCAGTCCTCATTTTCCCGCAAGGCTTCTCCCATTACGAAGCCAGTTTCGGGACCGGCGAAACTCCCTTGCAGAGCTTTGCTCAGTGTCTCCGCTGCCTCGTCGTATTTCTTTTCTCGAATCAGCGCCCCAGCGCCGCTCAACTGTTCAAGAAGCTCCTTTTCGCGAGTTTCGTCCTCGACAGGGCCGACGATCTTGGCGACGTCCATCGCCTTCAACACGGTCGCGTCGGCGCCTGCCCTGCGCATCAATTCTCGATAGTTCGCGTCGGGATGGAAGCTCAAGCCTCGCAAGCCGATCTCGCGAACAAGATTGCCGGGCAGAACATTTCCCGCTTGCAAGGCGATTAGTTGACTCGAACTGAGCGGCTTCTGAGAAGCTTGGGGAAAGACAACTTTTGAGGAACTAACTACAAGAAGGGCACACAACAGGGAACGTACAGCAGAGCCAGACATCGAAACCTCCGGAGGCAGGCAGATCGTAACGCCTGCAACCAGAGATTTCTAATTACCTACGTGCTAGGAATCCTATGATCGATTGGGGCAGGTATACCGACCTCTGGAATGTTGTAGATGGCTGATTTCAAAATTCACCTGCGGCTCTGCTCAAGAAACTCACTCACCGGCCACGGCCCACTCACGCGGACTGACATTCCATCGGGCACGGGGACGTTTCGCGCTGCAGCTTCGAACTCAGGAATACGCGAGCGTTCCACCAGCAGGAACTGGCGAATTCCGTCGCGGGTTGTGCGTTGCCGCCATTCGAGACTGGTAGACGAAAGCGCTCTCTTCAGGTCGTCGCTGAACTGCTCGGTGGCATTGATTGCGGTCTGCTTACCTTTTAAATAAGCCGCGCCCGATTTGACCGTTGTCACCTCCGCGCGCCGGCCGATCCGGATTTCCATCTGCACCAGACCCGCGAACCTCTCGAGCGAAGCTTTGTATTCAAGCGAGTGTTCTGCAATGTGTCTTGCAAGTTCGTCGTGGCTCGCGAAAATTGTTGGAAACCGAAAAGGAATGATGGCATCCGAGCTGAATACCGCAGCCAGCACGCGATGAAATTCGATTCCTGATTGCCGCAATTCTCGCTTTAGCCAGAGCGAGGAATCTTCGGAAGATGATGTGAAAACGCAGAGATCGCTCAGTTCAGCGCAGAGCACAGGACTTCCTGCAACCCCCGCAATCGTGTCGTCGGGAAGAGTTGCGGGCTGGGAAAGGCAGTACAGCAGGATTGGCATCTAGATTCGTGCGAGAACGAGGACTTACGAAAAATGCAATGCCGCTTCTCGCTTTTTTGATCCGGCGCCCGAGGTCGCGTGCCGCTTCGGCATACCGTATTTCGGCGTGATTTCGTGGCAACCGTTCTCGCAATAAACGCCGCCTTCAGCGGATTCTGGCTTCGGCATCGGCGAATTAACCGCTATCTCGCGCTCCTGCTCCAGATAGGCCTCAACATCGGAGATGAGTTTCTGGTGTTCCTGCGGCGTGAGCCACTTCTTTACATTCACCAGATAGTTTTCAAAGCGTGTAATCGGATCGCGCCTGCGCCAATATTCGAACATCGGTTTCGGAACATAGTCGGCCGCATCGTGAATGGCATGACCCTTCATGCGCATCATCTTGGCTTCAATCAGGGTCGGGCCTTCTCCGCGATGGGCGCGCCCAACGGCTTCATATGCTGCGTCAAATACCTGGCAGGCGTCGGTGCCGTCGACAATCACGCCCGGAATCCCGTATCCAATCGCACGCTCGGCAAGGTCCTTCACGCAATACTGCATTTCCGATGGAGTCGAATACGCCCACAAATTGCTTTCGACAAGAAGCACAAGCCCTAATTTCTGCACTGCGGCGAGGTTGATTCCTTCGTAGGTAACTCCGGTGGATTGCCCGCCGTCGCCGATATAAGTCATGACGGCAATCTGCCTTTCCTGCAATCGCGCGCCGAGGGCGACCCCGCTCATCACTGGAATCAGATCGCCGAGCATCGAGATTGGGGAAACAACATTGCGCTTGTAGATGTCCCCGAAATGTGAGGTTCCGTCACGCCCCTTGGTTGGTGAATCGGCCTTGGCCATGTACTGCATCATCATGTCGCGCGGCTCGAATCCGCGCACCAGCAGCGCTCCCTGGTTGCGAATCATCGGCGCCAGCCAGTCGTCTTTTCCTAGCGCGAATGCAGAAGCGCAGGAACATGCCTCCTGCCCCAGTCCAAAGTAAACGCCGCCGACGACCTTGCCCTGCTTGTAAAGATTTTCGAGCGCCTGCTCCATCTTGCGATTGAGTACCATCCACCGGTAAATCTCGATGCACTGCTGTTTGCTGAGGTGCTTCGAGTCGCGGATTGGCGGTGCCGGCGCGCTCAGGTCTCCGGAAATTTCGTAGCAGCACTCCTCACCTTTCCGTATTTGCCGGACCGAAAACGCCGGCCTTTCCAGCCGGTAGTCTGGGATTTCGTAGGTACGCTGTTGAGGCAAGGCAGCGGGTGTTCGCTTCGAACCGTTTTTTGAAACGCTGGATGGTTTGGGACTTCCGGCAGCTCTGGTGCGCAGTAATTTGGCCCTTTTTTTCATAACGCAAACAGCTAATCCTACTCCTCAACGAGAGACACACGCAAAATGGAACGCGGCGTCTGCGTTGCGTACTCAGAAGCTCCCGCTGAGAGATTTTGCGCGAATCGAAGGATCGACCTGCAGTAAGACCACCACTTAGTAATGCGGCGCATCGTAGCGTTACCCGCGCCAGCGGGAATTCCCTCCAGGAGCAGACCTATGGCACGCACTTCAGCATCTTCCAGGCCACTGACCGACCATGATGAGATTCGCCGCTGGGCAGAACAGCGCGATGCCAAGCCAGTGTGTGTGCGTGGAACTGGAGACAGCGACGATGTTGGGATGATCCGGCTGGATTTCCCCGGATACTCGGGGGAAGGCAAGCTGGAAGAAATATCCTGGGACGAGTGGTTCCAAAAGTTCGACGAGAGCGGACTTGCGCTCCTGGTGCAGGAGAAGACGGCGCGTGGACAGCAGAGCAACTTCAACAAGCTGGTGAGCAGAGAAACAGCCGGTGTTTCGGACGAGGGGTCATCGAGTTCACGCAGGCACAGCAGAGGTGCTGGTTCGACTCCCACAGAGGTCGACGAAGAAGAATTCGCAGAACTGGAAGAAGATATTTCTGGCGAAAACGCCAGTGAAGATGAAAGTGCAGACGAGGATTTTGAAGAGGAGACTGAGCTCGAAGAGGTGTCGGTGGGCGCAAGTGGAAACCGCGGCTCTCGTTCCCGGAACAATCGAAGCAATCGAAAAACTCAGAGCACTCGCAAAAGCCCAGGTCGAGTGAGTGCGCGCGAGGAAGGCACTCGCGGTTCTCGCACTTCTGCTCGCGGTCGTGGCGCGCAATCAGCCGATGGACGGAATCGAAAGCAGAGCACCTCCAAGTCTGGTTCTAAGGGCACTCGGCGCCAAGCCACATCCAGCCGCTCACGTTCGAGTTCCTCGGGTTCGAGCGCAAAGAAGGCTCCCGCACGCGCCAAGAGCACAGGATCGCGCAGCTCTCGCGGACGCAGCAGCTCCTCCCGCAAACGGGCAGCATAGTTTCATAAGAATACGGGGCGTGAAGGGCGCACGCTGGCGTCGATTTCATGCTTCTCGCTCGCCCCTCTACGATGACCTTAGGTTATGGGTAGTACATTTCCGCCTTGACACTCCTAAAAAGCAGAAGCGAAACTCCCGAATAAGGTCATGGCATCCAGCACAGCCACAAAACTGGTGAGTTCTGCCGAGCTGTCGCAGACCCACTCTACAGACCTGGTACTGAACGCGCGAGTCGAACTTTACGCGTGCCTGCAACTGCTTACCGACCGCGCACGCTTTCTGACCGGAGCGGCGTGGGCGGCCATTGCCTTGCGCGATGGCAATCAATTTGTTTACCGCGCAGCAAGCGGCAGCAACGCGCCGGAAGTTGGAAGCGTGGCTACGACAACTCCGCACGAACTCTCCAAATCGAACCAGCCGAAGCTTCTGGGCGAAAAGTCTCTGGTTGTCACGATCGTCCGTAATTCCGAATGCGAAGGCTTGTTCGAGATTGTTCGTGCAAGTGAAGCCGAATTCTCCAGTTCAGATCATCACTCGCTGCGCAGACTAACTGAGCTTGTCACGACAGCTCTCGACCACATGGATGCTGCCGAGTTTTCTGAGAAGCTGATCTTTTCCGTTCCCGATCCCAAGCCTCGGGAAGTCACCCTCCTATGGCACGCGCCCGAGGGTCCGGCACCGGCTGCTCCCCAGTCCAAACCAGCAAACATCGATGCACCGTCAGTCCAGTCGTGCGTGTCTTGTGGGTTTCCGGTTTCGAACGGCCGAAACCAGTGTATGGATTGCGAAGAGCGCGGCCGGACAAGCTCGCCGGGTTTGCTCAACCCGAAAAAATCGGAGAGCTGGATCAGCGCTCACGGCTATACGATTGCAACTGTTCTAGTCAGCGCGCTCGCTGCCGCAATCATATATTGGCTCCGCTGATGTCACATCCACTTGCCAGCTTCTACCGGGGGAAAAGGGTACTTATCACCGGGCACACCGGCTTCCCAGGCGGTTGGGCAACCGCGTGGTTGAAGCTGCTTGGAGCGCAGGTCTACGGATACGGATTGCCACCGGCTACCCGGCCGAATTTTTTCGATGCCAGTATGCTGGATCGCGGCATGACATCAGTCTTTGCCGACCTTCGCGACCGTAACTCGCTTACAACCGCTTTCACTGAATTTCAGCCGGAGGTCGTGCTGCATTGCGCATCACGTTCAAATCCGCATCTTGCATACCGCGAGCCGGTTGAGACATTTTCAAGCAACGTGATGGGAACAGTATTGCTTTTGGAAGAAGCCCGTCTCACGAATTCAGTTCGCGCCATCGTGAACGCCAGTAGCGATATGCCGGATGCGGATATTCCTTCATCCGTCGAGCCTTCACACATTCACAATTCATCTATGGCCTGTATTGAACTTGTGGGCACGGCCTTCGCCAATTCTTTCCTGGTCCCCAGAGGATGCGCAGTTGCCACAGCATGCTTTGCCGACTCAATCGGCGGCGGCGACTGGCGTGAAGGCCGCATTGCTCCCAATCTGGTTCGCAGCCTGATGTACGGGGAACCTGTGGAAGTGACTGGCGCCGGGAAGATCCGGCTATGGCACGTGCTCAATGCAATCTACGGCCTTCTACTGCTCGCG
Organism: Terriglobales bacterium; assembly: GCA_036770325.1. Classification (GTDB taxonomy): domain Bacteria; phylum Acidobacteriota; class Terriglobia; order Terriglobales; family Acidobacteriaceae; genus Gp1-AA145. Next base: position 32,601 of record DAIPJJ010000014.1, on the reverse strand, counting down.
CAAAAGTTATTCGAGCACGGACATCAGTACTGCCGCCGCTGGGACTTTAAATGCACCAATGGTGAGCCAATTTCTGCGGCTGAATTTTCAAAAGAGTTCGTCAAGATTTGGGACGCCATTGAACCCGGTGCATCACCAGCGAATGCGGGGGGCCAGTCTTCAAAAACCAATCCCGGAAACGCCGAACCGCAACTCGGCTGGTCAAATTTCCTCGATCCGGAGCAGGCCATTGTTTGGACTGTGGAATGGTATCGGGCCTTTTACGCTAATTCATCGACTGCCTGGCGTGCGACCGATGAACAGATCGAGCGTTACATGCAACTGACAATGGGATGAGAGCAGGTGCTGGAGCAGACACCAAACGCTACTTGGGCGAAATCGGTTCCAGAGCGGGGTTGAGAGCGGCGGCGGGTACGGGGTGCTTCGTCTTCTCAGCCTCAAACCACTTACGGATTTCAGGAAGTGCCGCGCGTGTGGCAGCTTCTCCGAGGGCCACTAATTCTGCGCTTTGTTCGAAAGCATCGTAACGAAATCCAGTCACGTCTGGTTCAATGACCAGATCGGCGCACTCCCGTGCATTGGCACAATTCATATCCTGCGCAATGGAGAAGCATTGGCCTATGACGTCGAAAATATGGCGCGGGCCATCAGTGCTCGCCCATCGACTTCGCAGGCTCACCGCCAGCACTCTGTCCGCCCCCATATCGCGCACGGGTCTGGTGGGAAGCGAATGCGCGAGCATGCCGTCAACCAGTAATCGACCGTTCACTTTCACCGGAAGGAATACTCCCGGATAGGCACAACTCGCGCGAACGGCATCGTTCAGCGGCCCTGACCGAAACACCACGCCTTCGCCGGAGGCGAAATCCGTCGCCGTAACTGCCAGCGGAAGTTCCAGCTCCTCGAATGTGTGGACTTTGAGGATCTTGTTCAGAAAAGTGATCATTCGCAGGTTGGTTGCGAATCCCAGGCGTGAAACCGTCCAGCGGGCTAAATCCTTGAAACGCACGCGGGCGGCAATCTGCACCAGTTCTGCCGGAGAAACTCCGCTGCAATAGGCCGCGCCGATCAGCGCACCCACGCTGGTTCCCGCCACGCAACTCACCGGAATGCCTTCTTCTTCGAGGACTTTCAAGACGCCGACGTGTACGATTCCGCGGGCGAAACCGCCGCCGAGGGCAAGGCCGATAGCAGGAGCCGGAGCAATCGCGGCGGGAACAGTATTTCCCGAGATGCTGCGCCCGAAAGCGCGCACCGACCGCACTATCTTTTGCAAGCCCTTCATGGCCATAACTGAAGGCCTCCGGCCGCTCACAACTACTTACAGCAACTTTGATGCCGATTCCTGTGGAGAATTTCCCCGCAGGAGTGCCGGGAAGTTACCGTATCCCTACTATCTACAACACGTGACGAACCCATTTGTTCCTGATAACTTGGGTCGGGGTTGACGAATGCAACGTGAAATATCGGCCGGAGGGGTGGTCGTACGGCCCACCGCAAGTGGCTGGGAAGTGGCGGTAATCGAGCCAAGAGGCGACCCGGCGCCCGGCGAAAGTGACAAAAAACGTCACAAAGAGAAACTGGCCCTGCCCAAAGGCCTGATTGACACCGCCGAAAAGCCGGCCGAGACAGCGGTTCGAGAAATCCGCGAAGAGACCGGCATAACCGCCAAAATCCTCACAAAACTCACCGACATTAAGTACGTCTACGTGCGCACCTGGGGTGACAAACAGCGAGTTTTCAAAATAGTCAGCTTCTATCTGGCGCTGTACGAAGCCGGCACGATCGACCATATCTCGGAAGATATGCGGATCGAAGTAAAACAGGCGCGCTGGGTCTCGCTTGACGAAGCCGAGCGCAAACTCGCATATCGTGGCGAGCGCGAGGTGTTAAAGCTGGCGCGGGAAAAACTGCAATTGCTCGGCAAGGAGGCTCAACCCTGATGGCTCACGTCACGCATGTAGAGAAGCACTTCACGGCAAGCAATTTCGTTCGCGACATGGTGATTGGCATGTCTGACGGACTAACCGTCCCATTTGCGCTTGCGGCCGGCCTTTCAGGGGCGGTGACCAGCACGCGTCTGATCGTAGTCGGAGGACTTGCCGAAATTGCTGCCGGATCGATTGCCATGGGACTTGGCGGCTTTCTTGCCGCACAGGGAGATGCCGAACATTACGAGCAGGAGCGCCTTCGGGAATACCGCGAGGTTGAAGAGATACCCGAACAGGAAAAAGCCGAGGTCAATTATGTATTCCAGGAGTATGGACTGACCGCTGAGCAGAGCAAGCCGATTGTCGAAGCCCTCAGCCAGCGTACCGACGCCTGGGTGGATTTCATGATGCGTTTTGAACTCGGCCTGGAAAAACCCGAGTCGAAGCGAGCCATCACCAGCGCGGCGACGATCGCTGGCGCATACGTCGCGGGAGGATTGATTCCGCTGTCGCCATACATCGTGCTCTCGAATGCTTATCGCGGCCTGATTATTTCAGCGATCGTCACGCTCGCGGCCCTTGGAGTCTTCGGCTTCATTAAAGGCAAGTACACAGGGGCACGCGCATTGCGGAGCGCGCTGCAGACAATGATCATCGGCGGGGTCGCAGCAACAGCGGCATTCTTGTTGGCAAAGCTGATTGCATAATTTCGAACTTCAAATCCACAGCGGATTCACACGGATCCAACTCATCGGGCCCATTCCGATACTCGTATCTGGATTGATCTGTATTTGATCCGTGTTTATCCGCGTGAATCCGCGGTGGAATTGAAGTTGATCCCCTCGAACCTCGCTAATCTCTTCCTTCGCCGCCGCAGTTGTCGAAGAATTGGGTGATGAAGCGAGAAGTAATTTCTATTGTCGTCCTGGGTCTGCTTTCACTGAATTGCTTTGCACACGCTCACAAGCACCACCACGCCTACGTTGATCCTTCCTACAGCTCCGCGCTTGCCGCAGCAAACCATTTCTTGCAGGCCTGGCAAACCGAAGACCATGAAAGCGGAATTGGGATGCTCAGCGATTCCGCGCGCCAACATGCTTCGAGCGACGAACTCCAGAATTTCTTTTCACCCGGTCCAGATGCCGCTTACGAAATTGCGCATGGCTGGCGAACGAACGCCGGCGCATACATTTTCCCAGTGGTTCTGTTCAGCAAATCCGGACCAAAGCACCCACAGGCATCGACTATCGTGGTGAGCCGGGACGGAAGGCACGACTGGTCCGTCGACAAGTTGCCGTAAGTTTGTAAGCTGAAGGCTCTTTCGCCCAACGCTTCAAGAAAATATGCGTAGGCCAGTACACAACCACCGGCACAACGACAAAATACGCCAGCAGATATGACCACGGCGGCACAAGATGCTGTGCTTGCCCCAGTCCTCGTGCCCAGTTCACGTTGAATTCTGGCCGCCAGAAAAAGTTAATGGGCAGAAGAATCCACAACGTCGCTGTCTGCCATTTCCACGCGCTCCGGTCATACCCCAGGCGCTTCACAGCCCACAGCAGCAGAGGCGGAACAATGACATGATAAAGGCCAAGCATCCGCACTATCGGCGGAATCTTAGGATCGAACATGTACTCGGTCCCGCCGAACGCGTGATACCGAAAAAGAAAAGCCCCCAGTAGATCGACCGTATAGAGGCTTTGGAATATAAGCAGTCCAACCGCCTGCCAGGAAAAAATGAGCGAGCTTTCCAGCCACAAAGCGGCCGTGATCAGGAGATTTCCGATATCGCAAAAGTACAAAAAATTCTGCACGCCATACTGCCGCCAGTACACCGGCGCCCAGACGACGACCCAGGCCGTCCATAACAGCTTGAGCCACAACGGAATGCCTGCGCGCGAGCTTTGATTTCCTAGCATTACTCAATTACGTCAGTAACTTGCCGGTCAACACCAGTGTACCTACCATCGCAGTATGAGCTACAAAGCCCTCCTTTTCTGTCCAGATGAGGACGCCGCGCGACTGGTCACGCAAGTTCTGAGCGAGCTTGAGTTTACGGTAGAGCTTTCGTTTGAGCCGTTTGTCACGGTCAAGAAGCTGACCGATGAGCCTTTTGACGCTCTCGTGGTTGACTGCGCCAACGATGAGAACGCCTCAGTGCTCTTCAAAGGAGCGCGCAATTCCACGCTGAATCACAGTTCACTTTGCGTCGCGGTGGCAGAAGGACAGGCAGGGGTTGCAAAAGCTTTCAAGATCGGCGCCAACCTGGTCTTGACTAAGCCGATTAACATCGAGCAATCGAAAAATACTTTAAGAGTCGCGCGTGGGTTGCTGCGCAAGAATACAGGCGGAGCAAAATCTGCAGGCGAGCAGAGCCATTCGCAGCCGGCAACTTTGAGCACGCCGCCTTCGATTTCGCCTGCGATTACTGCCCCGGCGCCGACTCCGGCCGCACCCGCGCCTGTGGTTTCCGCGCCGCATCCGGTTCCGTCGTCACCTTTCGCACCTTCGCCCTTGTTCGCTGCAAGTTCGAGCGGCGCTGCTGCCGCCCCGGCGCTCGCGCCTGAACGCCCGCACATCGCGCCCGTCGCGAAGTCGGTGCCGGAAATCCGGAGCGCTCCACCGCTGGCCACGCAAGATGTAATTATTCCGGAAAAACATTTCCCGGAGCTTGAGCCTCCCGCACCTTCGCCAGCGCTGCCGTCATACACTGCGTATCGTCCTGTGAAGTCTGGAAGCGGAGGTAAATTTGTTTGGGTAGCTTTGGTTCTGTTAGTCGTCGGCGCAGGTGGCTACTTCGGCTGGAAAAAAATTCAGCCCCTCCGATACCTGCACCGTACAGCGCCGGCAACGACGGCAACTGAGAATGCTCCCAAGCCGGCCGCGGTTGAAGAAAAACCATCTCCGGACACCGCGCTTGAACTGCCGGTCACTTCGGGTTCGCCGGCCGCGGCGGGCAACACGAACAGCACCGTAGTTACATCGAGCCCGTCCGCACTAAACGCTGCGGAAGGTTTTCCAACTAGGGAAACAATTGTGGTCAGCACTCCGGACGAAGTTCCGGAACATGTGACGGTCACGCCCAAGCCGATACAGGTCAGCAAGAAATCTGCTCCTCACGAAGCTGCTCAAGAACAGCAGCCAGCCGCAGCACCGGCGCCGCCATCTCTAGCTTTGACGGGAACCAACACTCAAGATTCAACACTTGCGGGAATCATCTCGACTCCCACAACGGTTGTGCCGACCGCAGCTCCGCAAACCTTACGAATTTCGCAAGGCATCACCCAGGGACTACTAGTCAAGAGAGTGCCACCGAGTTACCCGCCCACCGCCATTCAAATGCGCAAGGAAGGCATCGTGGAACTTATCGCAACCATCAGCAAGACAGGCGCAATCTCAAAAATCAGAGTGCTCTCCGGGGATGCGACGCTGGCCAAGGCTGCCGTTGATGCGGTCCACCAGTGGAAGTATCGCCCGTATCTGTTGAACAACGAGCCGGTTGAAATCGAGACGCAAATCACTGTCAATTTCAAGCTGCCGCGCTAACGTGCCGCGACTGTGGGCGTTTCATCTCACGATATAATTTAGAGATACTCACCAGGGAAAATTCCTTCCTGCGCGGACGTATTTTCCCTAGTGGGCTCGAAGTGCCTGTCGTCAGGGCACGCAGTCTCCCCATGGATTTCCGTCTCGTCAGCGATTACAAGCCAAAGGGCGATCAGGGCCGCGCCATTGATGCCCTCACCCGCGGTGTCTTCGACCGCGAGCAGCACCAGGTCTTGCTCGGCGTAACCGGCTCAGGGAAGACCTACACCATGGCCAAGGTCATCGAGCAGGCAAACCGGCCGGCGCTGGTCATGGCGCATAACAAGACACTCGCCGCTCAGCTCTATCACGAGTTCAAGAATTTCTTCCCCAACAACGCGGTCGAGTATTTCGTGTCTTACTACGACTATTACCAGCCGGAAGCCTATGTTCCTGCTGCCGATCTTTACATTGAAAAAGAAGCCACCATCAACGACGAGCTCGATAAGCTGCGGCTCTCTGCGACCCGCTCGCTATTCGAGCGCCGTGACGTTCTGATTGTTGCCTCCGTAAGTTGCATCTACGGCCTGGGATCTCCTGAGGCCTACTACGGCATGCTGCTCTTCCTCGAACGCGGGCAAAAGATCAAGCGCGAGGACATCACCCGTAAGCTGGTCGAAATTCTCTATGAACGCACTGACGGCGATTTCCGGCGTGGGACGTTTCGCGTACGCGGCGACGTGATTGAAATCTATCCAACCTACGACGACATGGCTTACCGCATCGAGCTCTGGGGAGATGAGGTCGAATCGCTATCGCAAATCGATCCGCTGTTCGGGACGGTAAAGCAGAAGTATGTCCGCTTGCCGATTTATCCCAAGACGCACTATGTCATGAAGCCGGAAACGCGCTCGCGCGCGGTCGATTCTATTAAAGAAGAACTGGCATGGTGGGAGAAGGAGCTCGAAAAGCAAGGCCGCATGGTCGAGGCCCAGCGCGTGCACCAGCGCACTATGTATGACCTGGAGATGATCAAGTCCGTCGGGTATTGCCACGGAATCGAGAACTACTCGCGCCATTTCACCGGCCGCATGCCGGGCGATCCGCCGCCAACGCTGCTCGACTATTTTTCACGCGACTACCTGATGTTTATCGACGAGTCGCACCAGACCGTGCCGCAATTGCATGGCATGTATCACGGCGACCGCTCGCGGAAATCAACGCTGGTTGAGTACGGCTTCCGCCTGCCCTCGGCCATGGACAATCGGCCCCTGACGTTCGAAGAATTTGAGCACCGCACGAACCAGTTGATTTATGTTTCCGCAACTCCCGGGCCGTACGAATTAACTAAGTCGGCGGGAGTGGTTGTAGAACAAATCATCCGGCCAACTGGACTCGTCGATCCGCCGGTCGAAGTTCGTCCAGTGAAAGGACAGATCGACGATCTGCTGCACGAAATTCGCCAGCGTGTCGAACAGGGCGAACGGGTGCTGGTTACAACTTTGACCAAGCGCATGGCCGAAGATCTCGCGGAATATTACAGCGAAGTCGGCGTGAAATGCCGCTACATGCATTCGGAGATCGAAACGCTTGAGCGGGTAAAAATCTTGCGTGACCTTCGCCGTGGCGAGTTTGATGTGCTGATCGGGATCAACCTTCTGCGCGAGGGCCTGGACTTGCCGGAGGTTTCGCTAGTCGCGGTTCTTGACGCGGACAAAGAAGGATTCTTGCGTTCAAGCGGCTCGCTCATTCAGACCATTGGCCGTTGCGCGCGCAACATTAATGGCCGCGCGGTTCTCTACGCGGACAACATGACCGAATCCATGCAGAAAGCTATGGACGAGACCAACCGCCGCCGCGCGATTCAGGAAGCCTACAACCTGGAGAACGGAATTACGCCGCAATCGATCGTGCGCCCACTCGATATGTCATTGGCGAGCATCGTGGAAGCAGATTACGCGGAACTGGGCAGCGCAGAAGCCGATGGCATTCCCGACTTCAAGAGCCAGGAGGAACTGGACGCGTTTATCGCCAAGATGGAGATCGAAATGCGGGAGACAGCAAAGAAATTCGAATTCGAGAAAGCCGCTAAACTTCGGGATAAGATTAAAGAGCTGCGAACCAAAGAGTTTCTGTTCGCATGATCAAGCTTCTCTTCTCTTTAAATATTCTGCGGGAGTCACGATCGCGACGTCCCGCCACGGATTCAAAATCAGCAGGTCCTCATCGCCTGTGATAAGCACGTCAGCCCTGCCATTTAAGGCGACTTCCAGGAATTTGTCGTCATTTGGATCTCGACACTCGCGAATCCCCTGAATGATGGGAATGAATTCGGCTCCCCGGGCAAGTTGCGTCAGAAAGAGCTCGCGTTCTCTCACACTTACGTAGCCGTCAAACCTGGACCGAAATAAGACTTCTGTCAGTTCATCAAAAGTGGGCTCAGAGAGAAGCAGAATGCCGCGCGTCAATACCCGCTCGACAGCCCGGCGCGGAACTGAGCCTGGCAGTATAGCCGCGCTGACGATTGCGTTGGTATCGATAACTATGCGATCGGGGACGATGCGATCGGGAACGCGCAATCAGCCTTTCAGAATGTCGGCCAGAATTTCTTCTGTCATTCCTCGCTTCGCAGCCTCGGCGCCGATGCGGTCCATCGTCTTCTGTAGTTCAGCTATGTTGCTTCTTCGAATCTTCTCGTACTCTTGCGCGGACATGATTACAGCCACATCTCGGTTGTGGCGGCGAATGACAATTGGTTCGCGTTGAGCGGCGTCCAGAAGCGCAGCCAGGCGCTGCTTTGCGTCAGTAGCAGAAACGGCTCTCATTTGTCTATTTTATCTAAAATAGACAAATTGTCCAGTTTAGACATTAATGAAGTGATTTTGCGGCTCAGTTCACTTCTAGCGCGGCAGGTCCTGCCCTAACTCGGCGGAATGGATGTGATCTCTTCACCGATCCTTCGCTCCTGAACGCAAATGCTGTTCTCCTGAAAATGTTGTCTCCATTCTCCTGCTGAAAAACTCTGTGTATCATCACCCGCTCATTCTTTGCGAACTTGGGAAACCACGCACTCAATTGCGGACAGCAGCGCAATTGAGATATGTTCGCAAAGGGCTCGGAATGACCTCCTCCGGCCCGCGCTGCACCGAGCCAGTCACTATCCTCATCTATATGCTTTAGCAGAAAAGCCGCTTTATCGAATTCCACGGGCCAACTGCGGTTGATGGCCAACGACCAATGGCCAACGACATTCTCTTAATCCATGTTTGAACGCCTTGACCAAATCGAAACCCGTTACGAGGAGCTGACTCAGGCGCTCGCCTCACCCGAAGTCATTAACGATTCGGCGAAATACCAGAAGACGGCGAAAGCGCATAGCGAAATCTCTCCCGTGGTCGAAAAGTATCGCGAGTTCAAAGAGCTGAAAAAAGGAATCGCCGAAAGCAGGGCCCTTCTCGCCGATGAAAAAGATCCCGAGATGCGGGCCTATGCTCAGGAAGAACTCGACAAGCTTGAAAGCCGGGTCGGCGGTGTTGAAGAAGAACTAAAATTCCTGCTGCTGCCGAAAGATCCCAACGACGAAAAGAACATCATTCTCGAAATTCGTGCCGGCACCGGAGGGGACGAGGCCACGCTTTTTGCCGCTGAACTCTTCCGCATGTACGACCGCTATGCCGAATCCAAGCGCTGGAAGGTAGAAGTTCTCTCCACTTCTGAATCCGGCGTTCACGGTTTGAAAGAAGTCATCGCCATGATCGAGGGCGGCCGCGTGTATTCGCAGTTGAAATACGAAAGCGGCGTCCATCGCGTGCAGCGGGTTCCAGAAACCGAGCAGCAGGGCCGCGTTCACACTTCCGCCGTAACCGTTGCCGTGCTACCCGAAGCCGAAGAAGTGGACATCAAGATCGATCCCAAAGACATTCGCATAGATACCTTTTGCTCTTCTGGTCCCGGCGGTCAGTCCGTCAACACGACTTACTCTGCCGTCCGCGTGACGCACATTCCGACCAACACCGTCGTCAGTTGCCAGGACGAAAAATCGCAGATCAAGAACCGTGAAAAAGCTCTCCGCGTTCTTCGTTCACGTTTATACGAAATGGAAATGCAGAAGCAGCAGGATGCGCTTGCGAAGGAACGCAAGCAGATGGTCGGCAGCGGCGATCGCAGTGAAAAAATTCGCACCTACAATTTCCCGCAGAACCGCGTTACCGACCACCGCATCGGTCTGACGATTCACCAACTCCCTGAAGTTCTCGACGGTAAACTCCAGCCGATCATTGAAGCACTGGTCACACATTTTCAGGCCGAGCGTTTGAAGGCCGACGGTGCCGGGGCCTCCTCCGCGTAAGCGAGCACGGAATCTGCTTTTGCGAGGGGGAGTCTCATCGTATGTGACGCCACATCAGACCGGAAAGGGCGCGACTTCAGTTTCGTGCCGATAGCCTCGCCAATCAGAATTTCAGAACTCGACCCGCATCAGCGCCTGGATTTCAACGTCGGACCAGCAGCCCATCGGGTTTGCTTCAACGTGCACATAGGCCCGTCCAGTCGTGTATTTGATTGGAATGTCGTAACTGAAGAAGATGTCGCGGTCACGATGGCCGCCGCTATCGAAATGAATCACGAAGGGGATATGCTTCCCATCGACCGAAACGAAACCTAGTGCCGCATTGGGCTGGATGCAGGCGGTGTATCCGGTATTGCCGAAAGGCGCCATGAACCCGAACACGCCTTCGAGCTTAGTGATTGTGCCGTTCGGCGGAAGTTGAAAACCGCGCTGCGCAACTATGACCACGCTCCCGGGATTGGGTGGGGGCAACAGCGCCTCCATTCCGATCTGCCAAGTATTTGCATCCAGTCGTACTATTTGGCTCCCCTCCGTGAAAACTCCGTATGTCACGGTTCGAGCGACGGTGCCACTGCTCAAAACTGTAGGCCGAAGACAAATAAAGCCAAGAAGCGCGAAGGATAAGCTCGAAGCGAAGATTTTATTGACGGTCATGGGAATGTGATCTTCAGGCCAGATTCTAAGTAGAACCTCTGCTGAAAAGATAGTCTCAGGTTGTATGCGGGGCAAAGAAAAAGGGCTGGCGTTTTCGCCAGCCCTTTTTTACTTCTGGTGGCAACTACTGCTGCGGGGTTGCGGTGGTGCCGTTCGTAGCCAGTTGCTCGAGGTCGTTCTTGAGCAAGCTGATTTCAACGCGGCCGCCGCTCATGCGCTTCGGCTTTTCGCCGTTGTCCGCGGAGGCGGTCTGCACCGGCGCATTGCCCATGCCGAGAACGTAAATCCGGTAAACCGGAATTTCATGGTTCTCGACGAGGTAACGAACCACGGCATCGGCCATCTTGCGCGAGGTTGCAATCGCGGTCTGGCCCTTGCCTGAAGAGAAGCCCTGCACTTCGATGATGTATCCGCGCTGGCTCTTCACCGGCTCGGCCATCTGATCGATTGCCTGCTTCGCCTGCGCGCTCAGAACGGTCTGTCCCGGGCGGAAACGAATTTCAGTCTGGTTGGTCGATTTGTACTGGTCGATGTTGCTGACTACGCTCTCGACCGTCGTCAGGCGGGTGTTGGCCTGGGTCGCAGTGTTCTGCGCCTGGGTTGCCTTGTTGCCGGCATCGACGGCATGCTGGTCGGCTTCGTTGGCCTTGCTTGAGGCCATCTGGATGCCGCTCTGTGCGCGCGAATCGACGTCCTTGATCATCTTGGAGTTCGCGGCGGTAAGCTCATCGAGCTCGTTTACGCGATCACGGATCGGCTGGGTCTGCCGCTGAACATACTTCTTGCGGGCAAACGGGTTCACTTTGCCCCAGAAACCCTGGCGGCTCTCATACTGCAGCGGTGCTTTACCTGTGGCGGATTCGCCGCTGGTGGTCGATTGGGTGGTTGATTGTGACGAAGCTTGCGACTGGTCGCTCGGAGTCTGACTAGACTGTTGCGCCAGCGCCGGCAGAGAGAGTAAGAAAGCGACGAACAACGCTACCACTGCGCGATTTCTCATTTGCTACATCCTCCTGGTGCTACTGGGGGAGCTGCTCTGAACTTGCATTCAGGCCGACTCCGCGCCGCACGCCATTCGCGGGCGTGATCGCGATTTGTTGCGCCTGGAAAACGGGAGCACGGAGCTAAGATTTGCCGGACAAGAATGTCCGACCCATACGGCCCGTGCCGGCCAGCGCTGACGCGACGCTGAACCAGAACTTGGTCAACTGCGGCCCTGAACGACCTTGCGGCTGCGTTCAAAGCCTTTAAATCCGGCGTCTAGGACGCTAAATCCTAAGATGCTGACGCCTACTCTGGCGTATATCAACTCCGATGCCAAACTGCAGAAACTGTAAGTTGTTGATTCCTAGCCCCATTTTAACGCTTTCGGCGGAGAAGGATTGTGTCTTGAGCGGCAATTTTGCCGAGTTTGTATAAAAAGTGCAGAGAAGGGAGTGGAACGAAAGCCACCACCAGTCTGCTAAATTCGAACAAAGGTCGGTAAAACACGTAGTGTTATTAGAAAATGCAATTCGCTGAATTCATCCGTGTCTTCTTGGTGTACTCGCAATGGAGCCTTGAGGCTTTGTTGCTTCCACCTACGCTGATAGCAACGATCGTCCTGACCGGAAGTCTTGTCGCCGCTTTCCTGTCTCAAAAACCCTCCCATGATGGGCTATGGCGCCATCACTATTGGGTAGTTTTCTCGCAATTGATTTTCTTTCCAGTCGTTATCGTGATCGGTGTTCTATTCAGGGTCGTTGATCCGGGTCCGCCATATCACGCTAATGTGATGGGTGAGCGACTGCTTGACCTATGTTTTTTGCTTTCTCTTGCCACAGGGTGCTTCTGGATCTATCGAATGAAACGGCTAAGATGGCTTGCTGCGAGCCTCGTCCTGTTGCAGGAAATCCCGCTGCTCTGCGCTGCATTCATTGCAGGAATGAGTGTGAGTGGCGACTGGATCTGATTCATTTCATTCCAGGGATTGCCGAGCAGTAAGTGCTCTCCAACCCATATCTTTACACTTCATTACTCCCGTTTCCGCTGCAATGTAGCCCCACGGGGTAAAATACCCCCAAGCACCCACCGCGAGCGGTTCAGCATCCAATCGCTATGGCCTTGGGAGTTCACGGTTAACTCATGAAAAGCCTTTTCACCGCCTTTCTGCTTAGCGCTTGCCTGTGTTTTGGCCAGCAAACCTCATCACCTGTAAATCAGAATTCGCAGCCAAAACCATCGAACGCGGGAAGCGCCACCGAGGCGACTCCGACCAAAGCTGCTCAGGCCTCCGCGCAAAAAGACGCAGCCACGCAGAAGGAAGACAAAGCTGCTGCCTACTACCATTTCACGCTGGCCCATACCTATGAGGAAGAAATGGCGGTCTATGGACGCAGCGACCTAATGACGAAGGCGATCCAGGAATATCGGGCGGCGATTGAAGCGGACCCCTCTTCGCAATATTTGACCTCCGGCCTTGCGGAGTTATACGCGCGCAGCGGTCGTATCCGCGATGCGGTGGCCGAGGCACAGGAAATTCTGCAGCGCGATCCGAACAACCTTGAAGCTCACCGCCTGCTCGGGCACATCTACCTGCGCTCACTCGGTGACATGCAGGGCGGAAGCGGTTCGGACGACGTCCTCAAGAAGGCGATCGAACAGTATCAGGAAATCGTGAAGCTTGACCCGAAGAGCGCCGACGACCACATCATGCTGGGCCGGCTCTACCACGCCGACAGCCAATTGAAGAAAGCGGAAGAAGAAGAAAAGATCGCGGTCAAACTTGCGCCGGATTCTGAAGAAGCCGTCACCTCGCTCGCCATGCTTTACAACGAGGAAGGCGACGCGAACAAGGCGGCGGAAACTCTGGCCTCGGTGCCGGAGGCGAACCGCTCCGCGAAGCTCTATTCCGCGCTTGGCGACACCTACGACCAGCAGAAAAACTACAAGAAAGCGATCGACGCCTATCAGCACGCGATTGAAATGGACCGCGACAATCTCGATGCGATCCGCGGCCTGGCCGAAAGCTACGAAAAAGATGGCCAGCCAGATAAAGCGCTTGAGCAATACAAGATCATCGCGGACGCCAATCCGGAAGACGCTCGAACCTACATCAGCATTGGGGAGATTTACCGGCGGCAAGGCAAGCTTGACCTGGCGCTGCAAAACTTGAAAAAAGCGCAGTCGATGGTGCAGGACTCCGAGCAAATCTCTTACGACCTCGCGACCATTTATCAGATCCAAGGCCGATATGATGACGCGATTTCGACTCTCCAGGACCTGCTGAAGAAGACCGAGAAGCCTGACGGAAAGTATTCACAAGAGGAACTCGAGAACCGTGGCATTTTCCTTGAGCGGCTCGGTTCGGCCTACGCCGACAACAATAACGAGCAAGGTGCGATTCAGACCTTCCAGCAAATGCTGACGCTGGGCGACGACAATGCCGAGCGCGGCTATGGCGCGATGATCGACACCTATCGCGAAAACAAGGAATGGCAGAAAGCCACCGATGTCGCCCGCGAAGCCACACAAAAGCTGCCCAAAAAGCTTCAGCTAAAACTCGTGTATGCGGGGCAAATTGCCGATATGGGCCAGCCGGAGCAGGGCTTGCAGATGGTGAAGGCCTCGCTTGATGGAACGCCGGAGAACGACCGCAAAGTTTATATCGCCCTTGCAAACATGTATAGCCGGCTGAAGCGCTGGTCAGATTCTGAAGCCGCGCTCGATAAAGCCGAGGCGCTTGCGACCAAGCCCGATGACAAGCAGAACATTGAATTCCTGCGCGCGGCGAACAACGAGCGCCAGAAAAAATACGATGAAGCCGAAACCGGCTTCCGCAAGATTCTGATCGAGAGCCCAGACAACGCCGCTGTGCTGAACTATCTCGGCTACATGCTTGCCGACCACAATACGAAGCTCGAAGACGCGCTGGCCATGATCAAGAAGGCTGTGGATCTCGAACCGGCGAACGGCGCATATCTTGATTCGCTGGGCTGGGCATACTTCAAGCTAGGCAAGTATGATCTTGCCGAAGATAACCTCACCAAAGCTTCGCAGCACATGGGCGCCGATCCTACCGTGCAGGAACACCTGGGCGATCTTTACCAGAAAACTGGCCGCTTGAAACTCGCCGCCGCTCACTGGGACCGCGCCTTGCAGGAGTGGAGCAAGACAGTCGCTCCTGAAGTCGATCAGGAAGAGCAGGCGAAGGTAGCCAAGAAGCTGGAATCAGCCAAGGTCCGGCTAGCGAAAGAGCAGGGAGCGAAGTAAGGCGATTGAGGCATTGAGCCATTCAATCATTGAATCATTAAACGTCTCGCGGCTCTCCAGGCTCTTGTCATTCCGAACCGCTTCAGCGGTGAGGAACTGCTGTTGTCTTGACGCGAAGCAGACTCCACCACAATGTCGGCCGTTACGCGCAGCCCTGTCGCTGAAGCTTGTGCAATTAAAAAAAATCCATGTGTATTGTGGCAATTCCGGTTCGGCAGCGCTGTCGAGTTGAATAGTCTCACGATTTGCACGACCCGCCTGCACCTTTCGTGCTACCGCAAGCGAGACTTATAGCTGCCATAATGAGCTGGGGTGGTATGTCTCTCGATCTTTCTCTTCGCCGTGGTTCTTTTCGAATCGACGATCGCTGGCTGCCGAAATCTGTTCTCTGCCTTCGCACTTACAACCTGAACAAGTTCCTTCATGACGTGATTGCCGGAATCACCGTCGGCCTTGTTGCCTTGCCTCTGGCCATGGCTTTTGCGATTGCATCGGGACTTACTCCTCAGGCGGGAATCTATTGCGCAGTCGTAACCGGTTTTTTGATCTCTGCCTTGGGCGGTTCCAAGACGCAGATCGGTGGTCCGACTGGCGCATTCGTAGTTGTTGTTTTCGGGATTGTGGCCGTACACGGCGTTGATGGCCTCTTCATGTGCACCATAATGGCCGGTGTCCTGCTCGTGGTGCTGGGAGCGACTGGCATGGGATCGGCCGTTAAGTTTATCCCGAGGCCGGTCGTCATCGGCTTTACCAACGGCATTGCGATTCTGATTGCCAGCACACAGATCAAGGATTTTTTTGGATTGCGAGTGGTGAAGGTGCCGGGCGAATTCTGGTTTCGCGTGAAGGCCCTCGCTGCCGCTTTTCCCACCTGGTCCCCGAGGGCAGCGTTGCTGGCAGTATGCACCGTGGCGATCATGATCATTTGCCGTGCGGTTTCAAACCGCATTCCCGGCCCGATCGTAGCCATGTTGGCAGCAACGTTCGCGGCGTATTTCCTCAAACTACCGGTTGAGACGATCGGCACGCGCTTCGGGGGGATTCCCAGCGGCTTGCCGCATCTCGCAATTCCCCGCTGGCACGCTGGCTTAGTCTATGGCCTGTTGGGTCCCGCATTTACGGTGGCGATGTTAGGTGCGATCGAATCCCTCATGTCGGCGGTCGTATCGGATCGCATGAGCAATGACCGACACAACCCCAATGTCGAGCTCATTGGGCAAGGCGTGGCGAACATCATCTCGCCGATCTTCGGAGGCTTGCCCGCTACTGGAGCCATCGCACGCACCGCGACCAACATTCGTGCGGGTGCGCAATCGCCGGTTGCCGGAATGATTCACGCACTCACGCTACTGTGCGTGCTACTCTTCGCCGCTCCCCTGGCCAGCTATATCCCCATGGCAGCACTGGCAGGAATCCTTATGGTTGTTGCCTACAACATGGGCGAGTGGCGCGAAATTCCGCAACTGCTCAAGCTGACCAAAACTGACATCAGCGTCTGGCTGGTGACCTTCGGTCTCACCGTGTTTGCCGATCTCACGGTCGCCGTCGAGGCCGGCATGATTCTCGCCGCGCTCCTGTTCATTACTCGCGTGGCCAACACGACAACCGTGTCGCAGGTTACGGACGACTACATCGAAGATGGCCGCGTGCACATCCTGCAGGACAAAGACATCCCCTACTACGCAACTATCTTCCGCATTCACGGCCCATTTCTTTTCGGGGCGACCGATAAAGTTTCGACGGTAACGGAGAAAATGCATGAGCTGCCGCCGGTGGTTATCATTCGCCTTCGGAACATGACGGCGATCGACGCGACCGGCATCTACGCTCTCGAAGAGATCGCAAAGCAGCTACACAATTCGGGAAGAACTTTGATCTTGTGCGGCGCCCGAGACCAGCCGGCGCAACTCATGCGTCAGGCGGAATTCGAAGAGGTGGTCGGTCGCGAAAACATCTGCGCCAATGTGAATGAGGCGCTTCGCCGCGCCGAAGCAGTGTTTGAGAGCAATAGCGCACGAGCGGCGATGACGGCAAAATAGCTCGTTCTCTTCAAGTATCTTCCCACCGTCTGCTAGATCAGAATGTTAGACGCATGCTCGCCAGCACGCTTCGCGGCGGCGCGACCGCTGTGCCGGAAAAAAGACTCGCGAAGTTAATCACATTAACTCGATTGAGCAGGTTCGTGCCCTGAATTTCAAGTGACGCGCTACGCTGCTCTTTTCGATAGAGTTGAGCGCCTGCTGACGCGTCGAACGAGAAGCTCGGCCGAACCCGACCACGATCCAGGTTTACGTGGGCCAAGATTGCCGGGCCATATTGCGAGAGCAGCAGGTCGAAATCTTCGTCATTATCAAGTTCGACCGGCAGTCCACTCCCGTACTCGCCGGCAAGGGCGAACCAAGTCTTCTCTGTAGTTTGAACTCGCATTCGGGCGCGCACAGTATTTCTCTGGTCTTGAGATACCGCGAATTTCGAGGTGTCCGAAAGAGCGTCGGCGCTGTCACTTCCAAGGAAGAGTCCGCCGGTGATCGGTCCCTGTCCGATGCCGGATTGATTGGCAAAGCTCAAGTACCCTGAGAACCGTCCCCATCGAGGAACGTCTAAACGGACTTCTTCGCCGAAGATGCGCGCTTTTTCAAACGCAATCGGGAAGCTGACACCGGTATCGAGCAGCACGTCATCGTCGGAATAGTTGCGGAAGTCGCGACGAAACACGTTGGCAACCACTCGCAAATTTCCCCAGGCCGCCTTCGTGATCCCGACTTCATAGAAGTTTGCACGCGCTGGACGCACTGGAAGCCGCAACACAGACGTATTTAGAGAATCGACTTGCGGCGAACTTGCCAGCAGAAGATTTTCGACCGCTGGAGTCTGGAAAATGCGATCGTACGAAGCATGGATGAGAAGGCTGGCCGAATGAATATACCGCGAAACACCAATCCTCGGGCTCCATGCTGATTCATGGACTACAAACGCGTAATGGTCGAAACGCAATCCGGCGGAAAGGTTCCAATCGCGGAAATGAATTTCGTCCTGTGCGTAAGCCGAAGGCTCGATATCCCACCGCTGATCGAAAAACTGAAATTGCTGCCGCGTACCGGGATCGAATTGCGAAGGATCAGTGATCGAGTACTGAAGCCGCTCGTGCACCGGATTGAAGATGCTGTCGGCACCGGCTTTCCAATCATGGTGCCCCTTGTGTCCTGCCAGATCGCTGCGCAGGTAGCCTTCGCGGTAGCCACGGTCCTGCGAGACCATGACCGGAGTCGAAAAATTGTTGGACGACAACTGTGCCGCCGAATCGCGGACACTTCCCGAAGCACTAAACAGTAGATTCGGGGAAAGCAGATGCTGAAAAGAAATTTGCCCCTCGGTTTCAATATTGGCAACGTTCTGCCGCTGTCCCGCGATTTCCTGCACCAGATAGTTGGGGACTTCAAAGCTTGACCTGTCGTGCGACACGCTCGCGCGCACTCGATCGTGGTTGGAGAAGTTATGTTCGTAGGATGCAGAAGCTTCTTCGGTGTTTCCGGAATTCGTGAAATTCTCGAGCACAGGTGGGTCGAGATACCGGTCGGTGTGGGAGCCGCTTCCGCTCACAAAATAGTAGTTGTCTCTATTGCCATAGGAAAGCTGCCCGGAGCCTTCGAATGTTGAGAAGCTACCGCCGTCCGCGTCAATCATGCCGTGCAGCCCGGCTGGGAAGTCTTTGGATGTGGTGACCTCGATGACGCCGCCGAGCTTTCTTCCATACTCCGCTGGATAACTGGCGGTCAGTACTCGCATCGATTCCACATCGTCATTGTCCAGCGAAGGTGCGAATGCGGGTGAGCGGTTTTCAGTCATCGGTACGCCATCGACGACGAACTGGACGTCGTACTCACTGCCGCGCGGGTGCAGTACGCCGTTTGCTTCGTAGAGCCAGCCGGGCAAGCCATTCACAAGATCGGACAACTGGCGACCGGGCAAAGCTGGAGTTTCCGCCAACGCACGAGAACCGATTGAGTATCCAGCTCCAGTGCGGTTTGGATCAACCAGCGTCGCCGAATCACTGACCTCAACGCGGGTGCTAACGAGCGCCACGCTAAGGATGACCTTGACATTAATTGGAACCTCGGAGCGAACGTCGATGACCGCCGTCCAGGGTGCAAATCCGCGTGCCTGCACGGCGAGTTTATACACTCCAAACGGAAGCCCTTGTGCGAGGTATTGGTGAACGATTTCGAAATTCCGGCGAAAGTCATTGCCTTCGCTGACCAGTTCCGCCGCGGAGCGAACCGCAACACCTTGGGAATCCGTGACCTCGATTCGAAGTTCGCCGCGAGCGCTCTGGGCATGTGCATGGAATGCACCTATCAGAACGAAAGCCAGGGCGAAGTTGGCACGCCAAAATTGGGCCACTAGTCGAATTTTGCTTCTCCTGACGAATAGGCAAGGAATCAGTCCCAAAGGTAGGCTGAACGCCTGATCGGAAGCAACCGAGATCAATGCTTATCCGAAGGTGTGACTGCTCTTAGATGACTAAAGTGCTATCACCTCCTGTTCTTTTCTTCAGCGGAGGTTAGCTTCATCATTGAGTATTGATGAAGCTTAAGTAAATCCTTACCTCCCTCAGATTGAAGGAAATTGTGAGAAAACTTTTCGTTCTGGCAGTGCTTGTCGCTGGTGCGTCGTTCCTTGCCGCGCAGAGTCAGCCGGGTGCAGGCAGTAGCACAAGTGTGTCGCACACCACCAAGGCAACGCGCTACCGCCCCGGCGCAAATACGAAGGTCCTTTTTCAGCCAACTGACTTGATGGCCGGCGCGAGCGGAGAAGCCAAAATCGAAGCCAAAAAGACTTCGGTCAACATCGAAGCCAGGATCCAGAACGTCGAGGAAGCCACGAAGTTCGGCATGGAGTATCTCACGTATGTCTTGTGGGCAGTCTCGCCCGAAGGTCGCGCGGTGAATGTAGGCGAGCTGATGGTCGAAAAGGGCCAGGCGCATGTGAAGGCTTCGACCGATCTTCAGACCTTTGGATTGATCGTGACTGCCGAGCCTTACTCCGAGGTGTCGCAGCCTGGAAACATGGTTGTTATGGAAGGCGCGGTGCCGCAGGGTGAGGAGATCACCGCCAAGTTCGACCTGGTGAGCAAAGGGACCTATTCCTCGACCAACGCGCATATACAGGACGCAATTTTCGGTATCGACCGCAACACGCCAATGGAGCTGTTCGAAGCGCGTAATGCCGTCCGCATCGCGCACATTGCCGCCGGCGACAAGTACGCAACTTCGATATTGGCCAAGGCCGATCAGCAGTTGAGTCAGGCCGAACAGACCTATCGCCAGAAGCAGGGCAAGACCGCAATTGAAGCTGCTGCGCGCGAAACCGAGCAGACCGCGGAGGAAGCTCGCCTGATGTCGGTGAAGCAAAAGGCCGAAGACGAAGCCCAGGCCAAGGCTGCTGCAGAAAAGAAAGCGGCAGAAGAGCGTGAGGCGAAAGCCCGCGCCGACGCCGAAGCCGAAGCGCAGCGGCGTGCCGAGGCTGAACAAGCGCAGAAGCAGGCAGAAGCAGCAAAGGCCGAGGCTGAGCGCATGAAAGCCGAAGCGCAAGCGGCCGCGCAGGAAGCTGCCCGCCAGAAGGAAGAAGCTGAAAAAGCCAAGGCCGAAGCAGTTGCTCAACAACAGGCGCTGGCGGAGCAGGCACAAAAAGCACAGCAGGCCGCAGCGCAATCAGAACAAATGCGCCAGCAAGCCGAGCAGTTACGTCAGCAGGCCGAAGCGCAGCGTCAGCAGGCCGAGAAAGAAAAGCAGGAGCTGCGTGCTCGTCTTCTGCAACAACTCAATTCAATCCTTGCGACGCGCGATTCTGCACGCGGCTTGGTCGCCAACATGTCTGACGTGCTTTTCAAGAGCGGCAGCTTCGAGCTTCTGCCCGGAGCACGCGAGCGCCTGGCGAAGGTGTCGGGAATCGTTCTTGCTTATCCTACATTGAAGTTGCAGGTCGAAGGGCACACTGACAGCATCGGTTCGGACGATTACAACCAGCAGCTTTCCGAAGCGCGCGCGGAAGCCGTTCGTCAGTACCTGATCCAGCAAGGGATTGCGGCGCCACAAATCAGTGCCCGTGGGCTTGGGAAGACTGAGCCGATCGCCACGAATGACACGCCGGAAGGACGCCAGCAGAACCGCCGCGTCGAGTTGGTGCTTTCGGGTGACGCAATCGGGGACAACGCGAGTGCGTCGCTGAGTACGCAGCAATAGCGTTCGGAACAACTTACACGAGGGTGCCCCGTCCTTGTCTCGCGGCTTTGTGCGAGACAGGGCGGGGTCTTTGACTTTTGAGGGGTTGGGATGGAAAGAGACCTTCGCTATCGTCTCGCCACGGCCCGTCTGAGCGCCGCCACATTCCGGTTATGTTCTTCAAGCGAATTTGAAAAGCGGTGATGGCCGTTGCCGTCGCTGACAAAATACAAATAGTTCGTATTCGCCGGATGCATCGCGGCTTCCAGAGACGTTTTCCCCGGGTTCGCAATCGGGCCCGGCGGCAGGCCGGGATGGCGATAAGTGTTGTAGAGGGAATTGAACCTCATGTCGTCGTGGTGCAGAGCCCCGCTGTACATCCCTTGCAGCAGTTCGGCGTAGATCACGCTTGGGTCGGCCTGCAGCGCGATGCCATGATCCAGCCGGTTCTGATAAACACTGGCAACCTCCGGCCGCTCATCGGGAACAGCCGTCTCTTTTTCGATGATTGACGCCAGCGTGACCGTGCGCGCCACATCCTGATTCAATGCGACTTCTGTAGCTACGCGGCGGAATTCGTGCACCATTTCGGCCGCCATGTCATGCATGCTCTGGGTGCGGGTGAACTGATAAGTGTTGGGGAAAAGATAGCCTTCGAGCGAAGTCGCCTGCGGAGACAAATCAGAAATCAACGCCGTATCGGTTGTCGCAACCTTCAGAAAATCCTGGGCCGAGCCAAGACCAGCGTTCTGAATCGCCGCGGCGATATCGAACATGTTGTAGCCCTCGGGCACAACTACGGTATGGAAGTAAACGTCGCCCCGGGCGAGGCGCTTGTGGACGGTGATCGCATTCGCATCCTGCTCGAAACTATACTCGCCGGCCTTCAGCGCCGGCCGCCGATGCAGGGCATGCCAGAACACAAAAGCCTCTGCGTTGCGGATAACGCCGGCATTTTTCAACTCGCGTGCCACGTGCCTCGTCGAGTAGCCGGGCCTCAGCATGACAAAGGTCTGCCCGCCCGGAGAGAGCGGCAGCCAGAGTGCCCATGCGAGCCATCCCGCGACTCCCAGCAAAACTAAGAATAGGAATGCCAGCAGTTTTCGCATTCTCGACTAGTTTAGAGGAATACTGGGTTGAAGCAGCTTTACGGAAGGCCAATGCGCCGGTAACTGCTCGACTCTATGAGCCAACCTCTGTTATAGAATTCGCTCCGCTTTTTGCTTTCAAGACTTCTTCGCGTCCTTTGCGAATCCTTGGCGCGCTTTACGGCAAAGCTTTTAACCGCAGAGTTCGCAAAGAAAAGCCGCAAAGTTCGCCAAGCACAAAAAAACGACTTTCAAGATTTTCTTCGCGTCCTTTGCGAATCCTTGGCGCGCTTTGCGGTAAAGCTTTTAACCGCAGAGTTCGCAAAGAAGAGCCGCAAAGTTCGCCAAGCGCAAAAGAATGGCTTTCAAGATTTTCTTCGCGTCCTTTGCGAATCCTTGGCGCGCTTTGCGGTAAAGTTTTTAACCGCAGAGTCCGCAAAGAAAAGCCGCAAAGCTCGCCAGGATTGCATCAGCTAGCAGCTAGAGGCTGCTTTTGCCTCCATCCAATTCTGCAGGATCAGCACGGCTGCCATGCGGTCCACTGCCTCGCCACGCTTCTTGATCGAAAGCTCGGCCTCGCGAAGGATTCTGTTCGCTTGCGTCGAGGTCAGCCGTTCGTCCCAGAGATGCACCGGCAACCCGAATTTGGATCGCAATTCTTCCGCGAAAACCTGCATCTTCTGCGACTGGGTTCCCTCTGCCCCGCTCAGGCGAAGCGGATATCCCACTACGATCTCGGCAATTTGAAATGCAGCGACAATTTTCGCAAGTTGCTCAAAATCCAAGCGTTTATTCTGCCGCCGGATGGTCGGCAGGCCTTGCGCGGTAATGCCCAGAGGATCAGAGATCGCAATGCCGATAGTTCTCGATCCGACATCTAACCCCAAGATTCTGGGCTTTAACGACGGCGCTTGCGGCCCGGGATTCATAGAAGGATTATATGGCCCATTCTGTGGCAAACATTGCGAACCGGCGGGAGCCGGAAAAGCCGCCAGAAACTGAGAAACCCCAAGTGGTGGTCGAGCCGCCACCGGAGCGAAACAATTGGGCGCTCCATCTGCTGGGATTGGGCGGAGCGCTGGCGATCTGCTATTTCGCCGAGGAACCGCTCGTCGTCATTCTGGTTTCGATTCTCATTGCTTTTGTGCTTGCTCCCGTGGCGGATGTATTCGAGCGTCTTCGCCTGCCACGTTCAGTCTCGGCCGGCCTGTCTGTTCTTCTGTTGCTCATCCTTATAGGTGGCGTGGGGTATGTGGGATACAACCAGGTCTCGAATTTTTTTGACGAATTGCCGAAGCACTCCTCGGAAATCCGGCACGACTTGGCTAAGCTCACAGGCAAGGCGCAAAAACTCGAAGCTTTGAATCCTACACAGGAGAAGGGCGCGGTGAAGGTTCGAGAGACGACGAACTGGACCGACCTGCTCTCGCGTGGTTTTGGCTCCATTACCCAAGTCGTTTTGGCGGGTTCGTTTGTGCCATTTCTGGTCTTTTTCATGCTTACCTGGGTGGAACATGCCCGCAGGGCGACCATGGGCCTGTTCGCGGTTGAAAATCGGCGGGCGGCTTATAAGACAATTGGGCTGATTTCGGGCATGATCCGAAATTTCATGCTGGGCAACCTGCTGATTGGCCTGATCATGAGCGGGGTCAGCACAGTTGTTTTCGGAATCCTGGGCATTTCATTTTTCTACTTTGCCGGATTCATCAGCGGATTTCTGAGCCTGATCCCATATTTTGGGGTCGCTCTGGCTTTACTGCCCCCCATCTTTCTTGGCATCGGCCATCTCACACTATCGAAGGTGATATGGATCATCGTCACCGTGTTCAGCCTTCACATTTTCTCGATCAACGTGCTTTACCCAAAGTTCCTAGGCGGGCGGCTGCGCCTGAATCCGCTGACGGTAACGCTGGCGCTCCTGATCTGGGGATGGCTTTGGGGCGCGGCGGGACTGGTGCTGGCGATCCCGGTTACAGGCGGAATGAAGATCGTGTTCGATCACATCGAGACGTTAAAGCCGTTCGGGGCGTGGATGGGAGGAGAACAACAAGAGGCGCCGAAGGAGAATGGCGGCTAAGATTCCAGTTCGCCGGCTTCGGGGAAGCGAAGGTTGGTCTTGGACAATGTCTTGGCGAGCAGGACTTCCACGTTCGATTCTTCGCAGTTTTTCGCCATCGCCAGTTCACTTACAAGTAAGTAGCGGGCACGCTCCAGCATCTTCTTCTCGCGGAATGACAGCCCCTTGGTCTCTTTCAGCACCAAAAGGCTCTTCAGCACAGCGGCCACTTCGAGCAGAGAGCCAGTCCGCATGCGGTCTGAATTTTCCTTGAAACGGTCCTTCCAGTCGGCAGCACTGTCGCCATTTCCGTCGGAAAGATAGTCGAGTATCTTCTGAATTTCGCCGTTCCTCACCACTCGACGCAGCCCGACTATCCCCACGCTATGCAGCGGGACAGTGACTTTCAGGTTGCTGGATTTAATGTTGAGGAGGTAGTATTTTTCGACTTGTTGGCCTAAAGTGCGGCTGCCAACCTGTTCAATTACGCCCACCCCGTGGTTGGGATAAACCACGCGGTCGCCAATGTGGAAATCACAGTTACCGTTGCTGCTCATACGAGGGAACAGCCCGCCGCGAACACTTCTATTCTACTCGAAGGTATGGCCTTTAACAAACCGCCAGGAGTAAGTATGTTGATTTTCATCAAGATAGACAAACCAAGCCTGCGCAGGTGACCTTTCTAGCATTTCTGGATCGAATCATCAGCTCACTTGGATGTCACTGGTTCCGCGGTCGATGCCTCAGTTCATTGCCGTGCGATGGGGGTTTATAATTCGGCGAGAATGACGGAGCTAATTCGTAAAAAATTGCAGGACGAGATCAACGCCCTCGAGCATGAGCTCGTGCACGAACTCCCAAAAGAGATCAAGAAAGCCGCGGCCCTCGGAGACCTGAGCGAAAACGCCGAATATCACATGGCCAAGCAGCGCCAGGAGTTCGTGAAGGCTCGGGTCCGGCAACTGGGAAAACGGTTGGCCGAGCTCTCCATGGTCAACATGAACAACATTCCAAAGGACAAAGTTGGCCTGGGCTCGACTGTGAAGGTTTACGACAATACCAAAGATGAGGAAGTCGAATACAACCTGGTCACGAGCGAGGAATCAGATGTAGCTGCCGGAAAGATCTCGACAACATCTCCGATTGGGCGCGCGCTGCTGAATAAAAAGGTAGGAGACACCGCGGTAGTAGTGACTCCGAACGGCAAGCGAGAGTTGGAGATACTGAAGCTGACGACGATACACGATGAGGCGACGGCGGGATGAAGCTGATCGGATGATCTGGTGATCGGGTAATCGGATCATCTGAAACTCGCTTTGAGACTCTTTGAGATCGACCGATGGCCCGATCATCCGATCTCCCGATTGAATTTCCATGACTTGGACTAGCGCTTTCGGCCGGGCCTGTGCCGTTCTGCTGCGAACGATTGTTCGCTGGCTTGCCCTAACCAAGATCAATCCCAACGTGCTGACGTTCATGGGGCTGGTGGTGAACGCCTGGGCGGCATTCTTCTTCGGCTATGCCACGGCTGAAAACCAGCAGCGCATGTTCTTCCTTGCCGGACTCATCATTATTGCCTCAGGCTTTTTCGATTTGGTCGATGGCGAAGTCGCCCGGGCGCAGAACCGTGTGACCCGCTTTGGAGCGTTCTTCGATTCGGTGGTTGACCGCTACAGTGACGCGTCTCAGTTCTTCGGCTTGCTCGTGTTCTATGCTCGCGGCGGAAGGTTTTTCTACATCGTGCTGACGGCTTATGTCATCGTGAGCGCCATTATGGTGAGCTATAGCCGGGCCCGTGCCGAATCGCTGATCGGTTCTTGCCGTGTAGGATTCATGGAGCGTCCGGAGCGGCTGGTGCTGGTGATCCTGGGTGCGCTGTTTAACCGCATGGCGCCCGTGCTTTGGATCATCGCCGTGCTCTCGACGATCACGGTTATTCACCGGATTCAATACACGTGGGCGCGAACAAACGGGCCAGAGACTCTTAAGGGCGAACAGGCGGCGTAGTTCGGCCTAGGACCGGTCATTTCGCCCGAAATCTCAGAAATGCAATCGCACCGACAGGATGCGTGCCATACACCGGCTTCAAATTTTCCGGAATTCCGTACCAGGTGACCTGTGCTCCGATAGCTGTCGCGATATGAGGCAGAGTTCCGAGTTCGCGATCATAGCCCACGGTGTAGGCCTGTACTCTCGCGAAGTACCGTTCGCTGAAGCTGGGCGGCAGGAAGCTTTCGCCAAGCAAGAGTTCATTTGTCCGATCGACGTTTTCTATGCGCGTCCAGACGCTGTTTTTCTTCAGAAAGTGCAGCGTCGATTCCAGCAGATAAGAGTTCCCGATATTCCCATCTGACAAGCTCTGATTTCTTCCCCATAGCAGCATGGATGCCCAGTTGCCGTCGTGTAGTGGCCGATTATAGGTGACCGAGGCCGTCATGCGTCGAACGTCTTCGTCGGGGAACAATGCCTCTGGACTGGCGAGTTCCCCAATTGAATACTGAAGACTCCAGTTCGGCGCTGGATTGGTGGTGAACCGTGCCGACCAGGAGTCGATGCCGCCTGCATCGATATTCCACCGGTTCTCGTCCGGCTCGCGTCCATGAAAGCCAGAAGCCTCAAGCCGCAAGAATTTGTGAGTGACGCCAACGGTGATCACTTCGTTAGCGATGTGAGTTGAGTCCTGCAGATGGTGACCGAAGGGAGCGATGGGATCTTCGGATGCGGAAACTCGATGCGGATAGGCCGGAGGTCCCATGGCGGGGTCGCCTACTGGCGCGGCATACAGCGAAAGAACGGTCTTGTCGCTGAGGGAGTAGTCGTAGATTGCCGCGAGCTCCATAAAAAAATCGTGCGGGTGCTGTCCGTCTACGATGGGCCTGCTGAATGCAGTCTCGCCTTGCTGGAACAGTTCGGGGTATCTTCGCCGGCTGACCGTTGCCGGTTCCAGGCTAAACATCGAGCGAAGTGTGAGCGTTCCCTTAGGGCCGAACTTTCTCTGCGCCATGGGCATGAACCAGTTTGTTGAAAAGAACTTGTCGCCGCCACGCGGGCCGGACTGCTGAATGTCATTCAGGACGATCTCGCCATGGAACATGAAGATCCACTTGCCTCTTTGCGTCATCAGCATGTCGTGAGCTGTCGAGTTTGGCTCGGCATCGGTGCCCGAAGTCGCGTGTTCGGTCGTGAGTTCAGCCAGAGAAGCTGCATTCATCGTCATGGAGCCGGTCTTCATGGCGCATTCTGCGCCCCCGGCGTGCGCCCCGGCATGGGAGCAGGCAGAGTTTTGCGCGACAGCGCTACTGGCCGTCAGGACTGCGAACAAAAACCACACTGAGTGACGCATCGTTCCTCGTTGCGAATGTCAGAAATCAAGGGGCCTCGCGAGTCTCTGAAGACTCACGGAAATTTGCGAATGGAACGGGAAGCTAGATGCGCAGTGGCGATCCGGGAGATCGCGTCGCTTCACGGCAGGAAAGGCCAAAGGCAACTTCGAAGGTATGAGCGATTGAACCATCGAATTCCGAGGCGTGTTGCAGCCGAAGGGCTGCGCCATCGCGCGGACTCGCAGGTTCCCTGAGGAGTACGAAATGGTGACCGGGCTGACAACAGTTGTGCTTTACCGGCGATGGCGAGACTGGCGAGCCCTTGTGCATCGGGCATTCGTCCTTATGCTGCGTAGAGAAAATCACTGAGGCGGAAACGGGCATCGAAACCGCCGTGCTCACTATTGCCAGCAGCACAATTGCAGCGGTTCTGACGCCAGTTCGTCCTGCCATTTAGCGGCCTCCTTGCAGCACCCGTTCCTTCGGACTCTCGACTGATGCCGCGCCGGCCAGCGCGTGCGCCTGCCGGCCATGAAAGAAGACAAGATGAACAAAGAACATGGCGACTAGCACCGCGCCAAATGTGCAAACGATGGTCGCGCCTGTAGGCAAATCCAGCAGTACGGAGAACCAGACGCCGAGGGCCGACACCAAGGTCCCCATGGTCCAGCCAATCGCCAGGCGGCGGCCGACTTTATCCGCGAACAACATCGCGCCGACCGAGGGAACGATGAGGTAGCAGAAAACCAGCAGCACGCCCGCGATCGCGACGGAAGAAGTCACAACGAAGCCGAATGATGCGTAAAACAGAAAATCCCAAAAGCGGATGCTGACGCCTTGCGCCTCAGCCTGCTCCGGATTGCTTGAAATCAGCAGAAATCTTCGCCGAAAGATGTAATGAAAAAGACCAATCACACCGTAGAGAATTGCGGTCTTAGCCACCTCGTGTCGCGAAACGGCCAGAATATTTCCGACCAGCATATCTTTCAGGTGCTCGGTTTCGCCTGTGGCCTTGCTCATGGCCAGGATCGCGGCCGCTGAGGCGACGGCATAAGCAATTCCGATGAATGCTTCCTGCGGGATATGCCCACGGCGCGTGCGCGCAAAGGCAAAAATTGCGGCGCCGACAAATGTGAAACACAGGCTTAGCCAGTAAGCACCGGAGCCGTGCGGGTCCATACCGATGAGGATTGCAATCGTTGCGCCGAGAGCGGCGATCTGCGCGAGGGCAAGGTCGACAAAAATGACGCCACGCTCAACTACGTGTACGCCCAGATAGGCGTGAATACCCGTCAAAATCAGACTGGCAACGAACGGCCAGATTAAGAATTGAAGAATTTCCATGTGGCTCCTAGTTGATAGCGACGCCTACTGTACCGACTGAAACGCTTTGGTGATCAATCCGATATCGTAGTCGAACAATTCGAAATAGTTCGTAACTTGTTTTTCTCCGCCCACCGAAGGCAAATAGACTACAACCTTTGCTCCCGTTGCCGCGCCAATGCTGTTTGGCGTTTTCATGTCGAAATAGGGTTCCACCAGCACCAGCTTGCAGTTTTCGCGTTTCATCAGATTGATGAGATCGAGAGTGTGGCTCGGAGTTGGCGGAATACCCGGGCGAGGCTCGACGTATCCGATCACGTTCAGATGAAAGTGTTTGGCGAAGTTGGGAAATGAGTTGTGGTATGTGACCAGCTTTCGTCCGTTGTAAGGCGCCATTTCCGAGTCCCATTTTTGCTCGGCCGCGCCCAGGCGTTTTTCGAAGTCCTGTAAACGCTGTTGAAAATACGCATTGTCGCCGGGATCGAGCTCGCTTAGTTTGTCCGCGATGCCTTTAGCGATCCGCCGGCCATTGTCGGGATCGAGCCAGTAGTGCGGGTTTCCTAGAGGATGTACATCTCCCATGGCGCGCGTGACTACGCCGGTCGGCTTCTCAAGAATTTCGGCAAATTGCGAAGCATCGAGACAGCCATTTGCGCCCACCTGAATTCGCGCGTTGCCGCTTTGCGTAATAAGCGGCGGCAGCCATCCAATTTCAAGCTGCAGGCCCACGCTGATCAGAAGATCGGCCTGGCGCAGCTTGAGAAGAAAACTCGGCTTGGGCTCGACGAAGTGCGGGTCCTGATAACCCTTCGCCAGCGACTCGACGCTAATGTGATCACCGCCGACTTCCTGCGCTAAGGCAGCCATATCGGTTGTGGAGGTGACGACGTTCAGCTTCTTCGCTTCGGCGGTGAGCGCTCCGAAAACGACAAGCAGGGTTATCAGAGCCGATGCTATAAAACCTGAGTTCCGCGCCTTCATTCGTTTCTCCTGTTCACTCGTTCCGTTCTGCTTGCGCCTGTGGTGCTTGCGAATGCCCTCCCTAGAATGGATGCGCGCCGTGCGCACCAAGAGAGAAGATTAACTGCATCAATAGCTCATTGCTGTCACGGTTCTCGGCGTAATGCGTGAAGCGATACTCGCCGCGGACCTGGCTGAACTCGCTCGGCCAGTAGGTCAGAGTTGCCGCCAGGCCCTTATCCGTGAGATTCGCGAATTTGCTGCGGTCTGAATAATCAAAGCGTGCGCCCGTGAACCAGCGGCGCGCGAACTGATAATCAGCGGAAGTGTAAAAGCCGAATGCTCGCTGCTCTACCGGGAACTGCTGGCGCTGGCTCCAGATAAACTCGCTGCGGCCCACAAAAGAATGGTAGATGGAACGGCGCAAGGGCTTCCAGCGGAGCGTGGCATCGATCCCGTAGAGTTGGGTGATGAAGTCGCCGGGAACGACGGTGTTGCCTGTAGGACCGCTCGTGCCGTTGTTGTGCCCACGCGCATAGGAAACGCCGAGGTCAAGATTGGTAGATTCGGTGATGTCCCGGTAGGCGCGCAGGTGATCGACCGTGCTCACGTCACTGCGCTGAACGTGCTGAAAAACGTCATCGGAGTCGCCACGGAACACCTGCCCCGTAGCTTCGAGGAAAATCCCTTTCGGCGCGGGAAGGATTCGTTCGAGCGAAAATCCGGCATCGTCGATGCCGTCTTCGCCTCCGACGAGGTTCGTGGTCACCAGCGGACGATCGACCCAGGGCATAACGTGATTGTGCATCGTGTTCACTTTGCCGAATGCCGAGCGCATCTTGCCCGCTTTTGCGACGAAACCGAACGGAAGCGCAGTAAAAGTAATGTAGCCCTCTTCAACGTTCACTCCTTCTTCTCCGAAGGAAATGAAGAAGTCGCCGCGCGCGTACGGATCGATGATCGCCTGCAAGCCGATTTCAGATTCATGCATTTGAAGCGAGGGAAACGGCTGCAAGGTAGCGAGTGGGGGCGGAGTATTTCCGCCTACCGCACCGATAAAGTCTCCGATCACACTTACGTCGGGATTGAGGGCCTTGGCGGCGGAAGATTGCCCGCCATAGACGGGAACTGGCCCAGCACCCTCTGTCCCAGTCATGCCCGCCTGCGTCTCACCAGGCGAAGACGTTGCCGGCGCAGTGGCGACCGGAGTTTGCGTACCTGGTTGTTGGCCGGCCTGCTCTGGGGCCGGTTGCGCCGCGCCAGGCGGTGCGGCTGCCGGTGGCTGTGCAGCTTCCATGGTGCGAATTTTGCCCTCAAGCGCGATCACCCGGTCCTCTAAATCGCGAATCTTTTGCTCCAGTTCGGCATTTGGCGAATTGGGTGCGGGGGTTGCCGCCTGCTGCGCCCACAAGGGCGCGCAGAGCAACACTGCCATGCCCGTGTATCTCAAGAAATTCATTTGTTCGTTCCTCCGACTTCGACGACGCTCTATTTGGCAATTGAGAAGCGGCCATAAGTGCGGCATGTTGGCACCGCCGCATCATGGGGTTCTCAATAGAAGCAGGACTAACCCTGCCAGGAATTCTCTGCCTAAAAGACCGGTGGAGGGCGAATGTGATGGACGGCAACGAGAAGCAGAGAGTTGAGCATGTCCGCCGGCGACTCAGCCATTGTGGACGGCGCGAAAACAGGTGCCAGTGAACGCGCTTCCACTTGCACGATGCCGGCATGAACGTGTGCGCAGACCGAGCAAGGATGGTCTGACGGCGTCAAGGCGCCAGCATGAAAATGAACGGCGGCCGTGAAACCAGTAAGCAGCAAGAGTGCCACGCATAGGACGGCAGTCGCGCGATACGCGTATCCACCGGACCACGAATGGAACTTCAGCGGCATCAATTCAGTGAGCTTAATCTTGGTTCGATGCTACTCGATCCTGCTTTCGTTGCGTATAGATTACTAGAGAACTAACCCTTGGCCCGAAAAGCGCTCTTCGCAGCGGCTATTGTCTTCTCGATATCTTCTTCGCTATGTGCCGCGCCGAGAAATGCTGCTTCGAACTGAGACGGCGGAAGATATACGCCAGCCTCAAGCATAGCGCGGAAGAATCGGCCAAACGCCTGCGTATCTGCCTTTTCTGCCGAGTCCCAGTTGGTTATGGGATCGGCGGTGAAGAACCACGTGAACATGGATCCGACGCGATTGGCCGTGACCGCGACTCCGGTGTCTTTTGCGGCAGCAGTAACTCCATCAACCAGCTTTGCGCTTAGAGTCTCCAGCCTGGGATAGATTTCATTCTTCTTTTCGCGCAAAATGTTCAATTGTGCGATTCCCGCGGCCATGGCCAGCGGATTTCCAGAAAGCGTCCCTGCCTGATAGACGGACCCGAGCGGCGCAACCATGTCCATGATTTCTTCGCGCCCACCATACGCACCCACGGGCAGCCCACCGCCGATGATTTTGCCAAATGTGGTCAAATCAGGCTGGATCCCATAAAGCTCCTGTGCTCCGCCATAAGCGAGACGAAAGCCGGTCATGACTTCGTCGAAAATCAAAATGGAATTTTCGCGTTGCGTGATGGTACGCAGGTTTGCGAGATAATCGCCGGTTGCGGGAACACACCCCATATTTCCAACCACAGGCTCAACGATGATGCAGGCGATCTGATGCTTATACTTGCTGAACGCCTGCTCGAGAACTTCCTTGTCGTTGAACGGGAGCGCGATGGTGAACTGGCTGATTTCTTCGAGAACACCAGCCGATCCTGGAATTGCAAAGGTCGCGATACCTGATCCGGCCTTTACCAGCAATGAGTCTGCGTGGCCGTGATAGCAGCCCTCAAATTTGACTACATACTTGCGCTTGGTAAAAGCCCGCGCCAAACGGATCGCCGACATTGTGGCTTCGGTTCCCGAGCTGACGAA
>DAIPJJ010000298.1:0-3019 GCA_036770325.1 Terriglobales bacterium | reverse complement strand
TTTATTGAACGGGTGGAGGTGACTCTCAGTGCCGACGGCAGCAGATTTGAGGGGAGCTTCACTTTCGACAACTATGATTTTCAGGGAAATCTTCTGTCAGGCAGTATCGCCGGAGCTTTGACGGCAACGCGAATCAATGTCCGCGATCCATTCCCCTTTCCGATCCCGCTCAAATAAACGTCATTCAATGATGTTAACGAGAAAAGCTTTTACTCGGTCTGGAACGTCGGCAACAACTCGGCGGCGTAAAACTTTCGAATGAGAATCGTAAGCTAAGCCGCCGAGCGCGACCAGACAAATCAACGAGTTCTGCAATCTGCATTGCAGACATTCCTAAGAGGAAAAAAGCCAAAGGGTACAGTGCGCTAATGCGCGATGCGGACGGCCGCTTGCGACCTGTCTTTTTGTTGGTCGGCCATCAGGACAGAGTTGAATTTGCGTGATCAATCGCGTGTAGTCGTTAGCGTTGTTCGGGAGTGACTCGGCGACAAAGGTTGGGGCGAAGAGGCGAGGTAGATGCCGAGTCACTTTCGAAAACGAGACTAGAAGGAAGCCGCTGGCGGGGCGTGACGAGTATGGAGGTTCAAACGTCTTTTAGTACTTCTCCAGCTCGCAGCAAGCTTCGGTGTACGCCGGAACGTGGCTTGAGAGGGCCGCACAAGCTTCAGAATCACTGATGGGAGACGACAGGGAGGGGCAGCTAGGCGGTTCCAGGCGTGGCAACTATTACCAGAGACACACAACTGCGACCGCGCATGAAAGCACGGTATCGCGCGGATTGTGGCCGGCTGCTTTATGAAGTATCGAGTCGTTCGCATAGTGAGTAGAGCTCGCGGGCGGTCAATCTGCAGCCGATCTGCATGGAATGGCCACAGCGAGGACATTGCCATTTCGCCTCGCAAGAAGTGATCAGGGAGGGTTCCCGCAATGGCGCGTCGGAAGCGAGCAGATGGCGAATCGCACCAATGCTTTTTGAACGGTGCCGGTTGGCCAGGAATCCAAACTGGCGAATGCGCACGAAGCCGTGTGGGAGAACATGTTGCACGTAGCGTCGCAAGAACTCGGATGCCGAGAGGGTCATCAGCCGTTGTTTGTTGCCGCGTGCATAGTCCTTCCAGCGAAAAGTGACTTGTTCCCCGTCAAAGGAAACGAGCCGGCGATTGCTGATGGCAACGCGATGGGTATAGCGGCCCAGATAGCGCAGTACCGGTTTGGGACCTGCCATCGCTTGTTTGACATAGACGACCCAGTTTTTCCGATGCAGAGATTGCAGAAGTGCCCGGAATGCCTTGGGATCTTTTAAAGGCCCGGTCGCGCCGCCGAGACTGAGCTTGCGCCTACGATAGGCACGCTTGAGTCCATCGAGAAACTTGCCGCGGAAGACCTTCTTCAATACACCGATGGGAAGGAAAAAGCGATACCGCGGCTTTACCCAACTACGGTGGTCGGGTGAAAGCCCGCCGACTGGCACGAGACAGTGGAGATGGGCATGAAGCATGAGGTTCTGTCCCCACGTGTGCAAGATGGCGAGGAATCCAATCTCTGCGCCGAGGTGCTGCGGATCGGCCGCGACTTCCAGCAGTGTTTCTGCTACGGAACGAAACAGCAAGTTGTACAGCAGGGCGGGATTGCGCTGACAAAGCCTATTTAACTCGTGGGGCAGTGAGAACACCACATGGAAGTAAGACAGGCCGAGCAACTCTTGTTCCCGGCACGCAAGCCATCGCTGGCGTGCCTGCGCCTGACACTTTGGGCAGTGCCTGTTCCGGCAGGAGTTGAACGAGATGGCCGAATGACCGCACCCGGAACACTGATCCAAATGGCCGCCCAAAGCCGGCGTGCGGCAGCGCTGAATGGCGCGCAGCACTTTCAGCTGCTGATAGCTGAGCCAGGATCGGTTCTCGGCAACAAAGCGATCACCCTGCGTGCGAAGTAAGTCGGCCACCTCGACGGTGGGCCGATTCATTCGGGTTTATGTAACTTCCGCGAGCGCTGCAGGCTTGCCGTGCCGGAGACAGGAATACGCTCGAGCGGATTAGTGGCTGCCTGCAAACGCTTCGTCGACACATGCAGGTAGCGGGTCGTCGCCTCGATATCCTTATGTCCCATCAGAACCTGAATGGTTCGTAGGTCCGCTCCATCTTCGAGCATGTGCGTGGCAAAGCAGTGCCGGAGCGTATGTGGTGTGACGTGCTTCTGGATTCCGGCCTTCCGTGCGGCGTGTTGCACGGCTTCCCAGATCACCTTAGGCGTGATCGGCTTGTCCGCCCGCCACCCGTTGCGGGTACCGGGGAACAGATAGGTCTTTGGGCGCATCCAACGCCAGTACTCGCGCAAGGTGGTGAGCAGCTTTGGATTCAGAGGAACTTCGCGGTCCACACCGCCTTTGCCACGCTCGATGCGAAGGACCATGCGGCCGCTATCGATGTTGCTCACCTTCAGCTTGCATAACTCGCTTCTTCGCAGTCCCGCCGAATACATCGTCAACAGCATGGCGTAATGGAACAGGTTGCGCGCTGAATCGATCAGCTTGGAAACTTCTTCCGGTGTCAGGATCGTCGGAAGCCGGAGTCTCTGCCGGTTCGGATACGGAAGGTCCTCCTTCATAGCCGGGCGTTTCAGTGTCTTGACGTAGAAAAACCGCAGTGCCGCGATGTAACTTACGACGGTGTCCACGCCGATCTTTCTTTCTTCCAACAAGTAGACCTGGTAGCGGCGGATATCATCCGGCCCGCGTTGGTCCAACCGCGTCGGCAAGTAGCGCCTGAAATCTTCGACCACTTGCAAATAGGTACGCATGGTCGATTCGGCAAAGTTGCGGCGCACGAGTTCTTCGCGCATCCGCTGAATGAGTTTCGTCACAGAGACTCCTTTCTCTGTGACCGAAGCTAGCTCAGGAGCACCGCCACCGGTCTGCTCCAAATGCGATCACGCCTCGGGCGTCCGCCGCGCCAGCGGCTTCGTTCAAGTCGCGATGTGTTTACGACCCGGTGTGTAGTTTCCGGATATTGCCAGGATT
>DAIPJJ010000013.1:40758-41898 GCA_036770325.1 Terriglobales bacterium | reverse complement strand
CGCGATCACATCAGCTCTACCCACCACCAATAGCAACCCCAACGCGGTTGGTGGCTTAACCGTTGAAGGTTTCGCGATTGAAGATAGACCAGTCGAGTCTTCACAGGATCTGAGCGCCGAGAGAATTCGGATAAGCCCCGATTATTTTAAGGTGCTACAAACGCCGGTGCCACGCGGCCGCTCGTTCACCGAGGATGATGGAGATGGAAAACGCTTGGTGGCCGTCATTGATGAAAGCACCGCTCGTAAGTATTGGCCAGCTCAAGATCCACTGGGCCGCCGAGTGCGTTTCGGACGAGACCGTACCAAGCCTTGGACGACGGTCGTCGGTATTGTTAAGGATATTAAGAGCGACGGTCTCGACATCGATGGCGTTCCCCACATCTACGTTTCAACCTATCAAGACAACAGCAAACGACTGAGCGTGGTGTTGCGGACGTCTCTGCCCTCGAACCTGCTCGAACCACAGATTCGGCATGAAATCCAGGGCATTGATCCCGGCTTGCCGGTCTTTAATGTTTCTTCTATGAACGACGTCCTCGATCGGTCACTGGCTTCACGCCGTTTTTCTGCCGATCTGGTGGGCGGATTTGCTGGACTGGCGGTGCTTCTGGCCTCCATCGGAATTTACGGCTTGTTGGCTTATATGGTTGGTCAACGATCGCGCGAGATCGGTATCCGCATGGCCCTGGGGGCGCGGCGGGGCGACATTCTGAGAATGTTCTTACGCAAGGGGGTTGCGCTTGCTGGCGTGGGCATTGTTGCCGGAGTGGTCTTTTCCGCATCCACCGCGTCCATGATGGCAAGTTTGCTTTATGGCGTGCGTCCCCATGACCCGGCTGTGTTTCTGATCGTGCCTCTGGTTTTACTCGCAGTGGCCGCTCTGGCTAGCTATCTCCCAGCACGCCGCGCGACGAAAGTAGATCCCATGTTCGCCCTCCGCGAAATATAAATCGCCGGCTTCAAAACTCATCGCCGTCGCTCGTTATAAGACAAAAGCCGAGGTGGGGAATCTGCTTCTGCAGGCACTCGGACAAACAGAAGGAGGGGTCGCCCTGTAAAGCAGTGATCGAAAAAAGAGAATTTCTGGCGGAGAGTGAGGGATTCGAACTTGAGCCGCTTTGCAGGCGTGAGCGAAAG
>DAIPJJ010000013.1:33318-40658 GCA_036770325.1 Terriglobales bacterium | reverse complement strand
ATCCCGAGCGCAGTCGAGGGACCTCAAAATCTGGCGGAGAGTGAGGGATTCGAACTTGAGCCGCTTTGCAGGCGTGAGCGAAAGCGGGAGCCTGCAGGCGAAATCCCGAGCGCAGTCGAGGGACCTCAAAATCTGGCGGAGAGTGAGGGATTCGAACCCCCGATACCCTTTCAGGTATGCCGGTTTTCAAGACCGGTGCCATCAACCGCTCGGCCAACTCTCCGGTTGAACTAGTTTAACCGGGTCAACGATTCCCGCCAAAGCCCTTATTTTCAGCACATTTTCGAGCACACTGAGACGCAACTCTTCTCGCAAATCAGGGTTAACATTCATGAACGTCGTAGGGCCTGCTCCGCCCTGAATACGCGCGGGGCCGCTCGGCAAGCCAGGTCGCTTCCGAGGGGAGGGTTTATGAGAAGCTTGCGTCATTTCCTAAGTATTTTTACCGTTCTTGCTTTGATTTCTGGTCCAGCCCTGGTTGCGCATGCGCAAGACGCCCCGGACAATCAGCAGTACGACTCTCCGGCAAACGCTCAGCCCGACAACGAATCGGCTGAGCCTGACAACCAGCCATTGCCCGAAGCCCAACCTGCTCCGGAACCTGACTACGACCAACAATCAAATCAGCAGGCCCCAGCCGCTCCTACGTACGACGACCAAGCCGAAGTCGCTCAGAATAACCAGCAGCCTCCAGTTGATCCGCCGGCGCGCGCCGCGCGATTGCAATTTATGACAGGTTCGGTATCAGTTCAGCCGCAGGGCACAGGAGAGTGGGTAGCCGGCGAGCTGAACAGGCCTCTGACGAACTCTGACAATATCTGGGCGGACAAAGATTCGCGCGCGGAAATCAGCCTAGGCGCGGGACTGATCCGCATTGGGTCAGAGAGCAGCCTGACGCTCACGAATATCGGCGAGAACACGGTCCAGGTACAGCTCCATCAAGGCGCGTTGAGCCTGCACGTGCGGCGACTCTATGACGGAGAGAAGTACGAAGTCGACACACCGAACCAGGCATTCACCGTCGAGAAGCCCGGCGACTACCGGTTTGACGTGAATCCCGATGCTGACAAGACGATCATTACCGTCTGGCGAGGCGAGGGTGAATCGACCGGTGACGGATCTCCGGTGCGGATTCATGCCAATGAGCAGGTCCGGTTCAGCAACGGAACTTCGTTGAGCGCGGAAGTGCACGGAGCTCCGGCACCCGACTCGTTTGACCAGTGGGCACAGCAGCGCGACGAGAAGCTCGATAATTCGCAATCCGCAAAATACGTTTCGCCTGACATGGTCGGCGGCGATGATCTCGACGAGTACGGAGTCTGGAAGGAAACGCCGGATTACGGCGCAGTCTGGTATCCCTCGGTTGGGCCGGGCTGGGCGCCTTACTACAACGGCCACTGGGTATATGAGTATCCGTGGGGATGGACGTGGGTTGACTACGAACCGTGGGGATTCGCTCCCTTCCACTACGGACGATGGGTTTACTGGGGTGGCGGTTGGGGCTGGGCGCCGGGACCGATTTACGCGCGGCCCTATTACGCTCCGGCGCTCGTGGCATGGTTTGGCGGCGGGGTGGGAATTGGATTTGGCTGGTGCCCGCTCGGCTGGGGTGAACCGTTCATTCCGTGGTATGGCGTGAGCCGCGGCTACTTCTATCGGGTGAATTTCACCAACGGGCGGTTCTATGGACGCTTCCACGATTTGAACGGCTTTTACGGCCGCCACTTCGTGAATGGCCGCTTCGGCGGACGGGGTTTCGACTATCACTACGCGAACTTCCGCCGGCCGGGCGGATTCACCATGGCTTCACGCACCACGATCGTGAATTCGCTTTCCGTGTCGCGCAACAACATTCGTGTTTCATCGTCGGCAATGAGCCGCATGAGTGCGATTCATTCGTTCCAGGTTCGTCCGACCCGGGCCAGTATCGCTGGCTCGAGGGGCGGCAGGGCTGCGGTTCCTCCGCAACGGGCATTTGCGCGTCCGGTGGTGAGCCGCATGTCTGCACCGAACCGGGGTGCGTTGAATCGGGGATCATTGAATCATGGGTCATTCAACCAAGGACCGTCCAATCGGGGATCGTTCAATCAAGGATCGTTTAATCGTGGATCCGCAAATGTGGCTTCGCGAGGCGGCTTCAACGGAGCTGCGCGGCCAGGTTTCAACGGCAACGTTGCGCGGCCATCCGGAGCAGTGGGTGCGAATCGCGGCCCCGTATTCAACAATTCGCGAGGACCACAAGGCCCTTCGATGGGCGCGCGCGGCGTGCCGCGTCCACCAAATGCAGGAGCAATGCCGGGCAGAGGCATGGGAGGCGGGAACGCTGGCCGGGTCGCCGGGAACACTGGCCGGTTTTCTCCGCAAATGAATTCAAGAAGCAGTGTGCCAAGGCCAACTTCGCCCAGTATGGGGCGCAGTGCTGGTCCGGCTTACTCGCCGCGCGGAGCCACTCCGAACTACTCTCCACGTAGCGCCGGGCCGAGTTCACCACGTGGCGGGTTCTCGGCTCCGCGCCAGACTGCACCGCAGTCAAGAGGACCGCGCGGCGCGATGCGCGTGCCAAGGCCATCGCCGTCGGTTGCGGCAGCGAATCGAAGCTACACCAACCAGGCGTACAACCGGGGGAGCTTCGGCGGTTCGTATGGACGTTCGTCGGCTTACGACGGAGGCCGCTCTATGGGGTCATACGGCTCGCGTTCATACGGTTCTCCGGCGCGTCCGTCGCCCTCCTATGGTGGCGGTTCGTATGGCAGAGCCCAATCGTACGGCGGAGGCCGTTCTGCGTATAACGGCGGCTTCGGCGGACGCACGCCATCGTACGGCGGAAGCGTAAGCCGCGCGCCGTCGTATAGCGGTGGCAGGTCGGCTGGAAGCTTCGGTGGCGGAAGATCTGCCGGCAGCTTCGGTGGCGGAAGATCGATGGGGGGCGGCGGTCGGTCAGGCGGATTTGGGGGCGGTGGGCACTTCGGCGGAGGTGGCGGTGGAGGTGGTCACTTCGGCGGCGGAGGAGGCGGCCATAGCGGCGGCGGTGGTCACGGCGGCCACAGATAATCTAAACAGCCAAGTACACATTTCAAGCCATAAGACTCGATTCCGGTCAGAAGAAAGTCTTATGGCTTTAATTTTTGTATGACGCGAGCGAGGTCCTCTTCCGTATCCACCCCGATGCTGTCGAATTCAGTTTCGGCCACGTAAATCGGAATACCGTTTTCAAGCAAGCGCAATTGCTCCAACCGCTCCGTTCGCTCCAGGAACGACTCCGGCAAGCTCACGAACCGATCGAGCCACTGCTTGCGGTAGGCGTAAATCCCGAGATGCTTGAAATATTGCGGATGCGAGTTATCGCGATCGTGTGGAATTGTCGAGCGCGAAAAGTAGAATGCCCGGCCATGCGCATCCGTGACTACTTTCACGGCGTTCGGATTGTGAATGTCTTCCGCTACGGCTCGCGTCTTCAGAGTGCCGACGGGAACTTCCGGATTTCGCATCAGGGCAATGAGGGTTTCGATGTGGCTGGCCTGCATCATCGGCTCGTCACCTTGGACGTTGATGTACACATCGGCCTCAACTGACTGCGATACTTCATGCGCGCGCTCGGTGCCGGAGCGATGCTTCTCCGAGGTCATTTGTACTTTGCAGGAGTGCTGCTCGCAGGCGCGGCGAATTTCTTCCGAGTCGGTGGCGACGATCACGTCGGCGAGCAGCTTCGATTTGTGCACCGCTTCATAAACCCACACCACAAGCGGCTTGCCATGTACCTCGCGCAGCATTTTGCGCGGCAGTCGCGTTGAAGCCAGGCGCGCGGGAATGACGGCGACAGTTTTCATGAAGCGCTAATTTAATCACACGCACTGGGACAGTGACCACGAGTGGCGCTCCTCGCGGATGGACGAGCAGAGACTCGCGGCGTCCAGACTGATAGCGCAGGAGATGAACGCAATTGCATGTTCGCGTTTGCAGGTTATTACTTCGGGCTTTCTTCCCGACAGACGTTTTTCCGAGTTGCCTTCTCCGGTTGACGAACCAGGAAAACTTTCGCTCCGTCGCCACGTGCAATATCGATCACACTTGCAACGTCTGCCCAGGGCATGCGGTCCTCACCTTCGACATACACAGTCCACTCTCGTCGGCCACTTAGTTCGTGCTTCAGGGCGCTAGCAAAATCATCCCACGCGACGACCTTTGAGTTCACGCACAGTCTTGGTTCTTGACCTGGGCCAGCATCCTTCACCAGCACGATCAAAGGCTCGGTCCAAGCATCAGGCTTCACCGGCATTGCACCCGGCTTTAGTAGATGAACCCAAAGTCCCCTCGACCTGTATTGAAATGCACTGGTCAGCGTCATCATAAGGATTGCGAATAGGGCGAACGCTATCCCTGCGAGCAATCCAAACGGGGGTATGCCCGTGATAGCGCGCCGCAACGGTAGCTTCTGCGCCCATTGAAAGTTCTGACCAACAATTTCAGAATTCGAAATTCGGATACTTGATAAATGCGATTCTGTAGAGCGTGTAAAGACTCCTAAAAGCACTAGGCTCGCGCCAAGTGTGATGCTAAGTCCCGCGAACCACAATATCGGATTCGCGTAATCCTCATAGTCAGCCTTATTTCTGTAGACCAGCAGTCTTGGATGCCCAGGATCAAGGCACCTTGAGTCCGATCGGATTTCAAGGTCGAGCTCGTATGTGCCGTTTTCGCTGTCGAAGCTTCCTAAATAGTCGGAGGGCTCCGATGCAATGTTTTTCTTTACTAGCTGCCCGTCTTTGTAAAGAAACCAGTCGGCTTTGGGCAGGTGCATGTAAGCAAGGCAATTCGAATCAAAATGGGATTCCCAGCCGGTTTTTATTTGAACTTGGTATTCATCTTTGAGGTTGATTTTGAACGGCCCCGTTCGAATGTGGCCTACCGCGAGGGAGACGGGGATGTCTACAGGCACAAAGGTGCGTGTGTCGATCCATCGTTTGACCGTGACAAAAGTTAATGTTCCCAGTATCGCCAGAGCGAGTCCGATTAGTACCCTCGCTGTGAAGAACGGATGACGCTCGGAAGATGCCTTCCAATCAGCGGGTTCCAGCTCCCAGAGAAATCCTGCTGGCATTGGTCCTGGGGAAGTTAGCGATATTCTTTGCTCGGCGCGTTTTCTGTTTCTCTTCTCGACAATTCCGCTAATTGATAACGCTGCAGCGATCGAGCCGAGCAATATCGCGAACAAGACGACGGGTGTTCTATTTTCCTCGAAACTCCAGTAGTAACTTTGCTCGATTCTCAGCCGCGGATGTCCGCCATTGAAGCGGCTGTTGTCTTCGGGAAAGTCGACGTCCAAAATGAAATGTTTTCCCGCCGGCACCGAGAATTCGCCCAGGCCGCAGCCCTTGGTGACCATACCCCCGAGTGATCCATTGCAATTGTTAGTCGAGCCGCGGGCCACGATTCTCCCCGCGTCAGACAGAGTCCAGGAAGCGCGAAGTTCGTGAACACCGTTTTTGCTGCAGTAGTCCGACGCAGATCCGGTAAGGCACGAGACCCCTTCGTCATCAACCTTGGTCTCGACCTCGACAAACATCCAGAAACCAGCATCGAGATTTATCTTGAACTCGGGAGAGCGAACGTGTCCCGATGCAAGGGACACGGGCATGTCGAGTGGAACCCACGTTCGGGTCGCCATCCACCACTCCCAGCCGCCGTAAATCGCCGCCGCGATGATAATCAATGCCACGCCGATTCGCGTTCTCAACAGCGCGCGTTTCAGAGCGGGCGCTGATAGCACTAGCGCTCCCGCGAGACAAAGCAGAAAGCCAACCGCCAGTTCATTGGCGGCATACATCGGGACTTTTAGCGGAGACCAATTCGTTTGGAGAAAAGTGAACGTGTCAAACAGGAGCAACAGGCCAGCGACCGAAAGCGCGTATCCGGCCCATTTTCTGGGCGATCTTGCCACATTTGGCTTAGACTCCACACAAAATCGTCAGGTTCCACGGCCCTTTCGGACAAGGGTACGAAAGTGACCTGTCACAGAACTTTTTGTCACAGTCGGCGAGAGCCGCAATACTCATTGGCGACGAAATTCCGATCGACTGCACCAAGATCATAGCGAGTTAGTGGGCATGAGAAGTCTTGCCTAGCCTTCCCTTTCCCGGAGCAAACGTATAAAACAAAGGCCATGCTGGTGAAGGACATGGCGCGGTCAATCGGAGCGGGCGTAGTTGGCGACGAGCGGGTCGAGGTGCGTGGAATCGCCAGCATCAGTTCCGCTTCGGATGGCGATCTGGTTTTCGTCGAAGACGAGAAGCACCTTGCCGATGCAATGCGCTCGCGCGCTTCCGCTGTGATTGCCGGCGAATTCGCGCA
Source organism: Terriglobales bacterium (assembly GCA_036770325.1). Classification (GTDB taxonomy): domain Bacteria; phylum Acidobacteriota; class Terriglobia; order Terriglobales; family Acidobacteriaceae; genus Gp1-AA145. The sequence continues at coordinate 34,310 of DAIPJJ010000013.1, read as the reverse complement.
AAATGCGAGGTCCTCCAAGCCTCTGTTGATCGTGCCGCATCCCAAGCTGGCATTCGCGCGCGCCGCGGCATTACTCGGCGGTGGAGAGACTCGCGCGTGCGGCGTTGACCCTCGCGCGATTGTTCTCCCGTCGGCAGTCGTCGCGCAATCGGCGATCATTGATCCGTCGGTTTTCGTGGGTGAGAAAGCTTCCATTGGCGAGCGGACATGGGTTGGAGCTGGCACCGTGATCAGTCGCGACGTTCGCATCGGGCGGGACTGCAAGATTCATCCTCGAGTCACGATCTATCCGAACACGACGATCGGCGATCACGTAATTGTGCACGCAGGCGCTGTGCTCGGCAGTGATGGATTCGGCTACGTTCGCGATCCGGAAAGCGGGAGACACGAGAAGTTCCCGCAAATTGGGCGACTCGAAGTTGAAGACGATGTCGAGATCGGCGCCAATACGACGATCGACCGTGGCGCGCTCGAAGTGACGAGAATCGGCAAGGGAACGAAGATCGACAATCTGGTTCATATCGGCCACAACTGCCAGATCGGTGACAACGTGCTGATTGCCGCGCAGGCAGGATTTTCGGGCAGCATCACCATCGAAAATAATGTGATCATCGGCGGCCAGGTCGGCGTGGGCGAGCACGCGCGCATCCAAGAAGGCGTCATGCTTGGCGGACAGGCTGGTGTTTTGCCGAAGAAAGTTCTGCGAGGTAAAGGTGTGCCCTTCTGGGGAACTCCGGCGAAGCCGCTGCGCGAATACTTGAAAAGCCTTGCGGCGCTGGCGCGACTCGGCGAGAAAGAAAAGTAATGGCAATTGTCGTAATCGGCGGGCACTCTCGCAACGTTGGCAAGACCAGCGTGGTCGCGGGATTGATCTCCGCCTTGCCCTCTTACAATTGGACCGCATTTAAAGTCACGCAATTCGGCCACGGCCGCTGCTCGCTGAACGGCAAGCCATGCCAATGTGCAACCGCCGATCACGCGTGGGCCATGAC
>DAIPJJ010000013.1:0-33218 GCA_036770325.1 Terriglobales bacterium | reverse complement strand
CGCTGAACGGCAAGCCATGCCAATGTGCAACCGCCGATCACGCGTGGGCCATGACGGAGGAGAAAGATCGGACTGGAAAATCCGACAGCTCGCGCTTCCTGGTTGCCGGCGCGAAGCGGTCTTTCTGGGTTCGCACGGCGCAGGGCGAACTCGGGCAAGCAATGCCCGCGATTCGGCGCAGACTGGATGAGTCCGAGAACGCGATCCTCGAATCGAACAGCATTTTGAAATTCATTCAGCCCGACCTCTACATCTCCGTTCTCGATCCGGCGACCGAAGATTTCAAAAACTCGGCGCAGCGATTCCTGAACCGCGCCGACGCGATCATTCTTCACAACCACCGCGATTCGAACGCGCGCTGGACGGAAGTCTCTTTGAATTCGATTTCAGACAAGCCGGTGTTCACGATTGCTCCTCCGCCCTACGTGAATGACGACCTTATCTCGTTCGTCGCCGCTCGACTAGAGAGCTTGATGTCGCTGGCGCACACTCCCTGATATCCTTGCTGCGCAATGCGCGGAATCGAAAGCAGAGCTTGGGTATTGGCGGTAGTCTCAGCCGTGCTGCAGGTCCTGATTTTTCCTCTTCCCAATTTTTATTGGCTGTGCTGGATTGCAGTTACGCCCCTGCTCGTGGCATTGTTGCGCGCGCGCCGGCCCGATACTCTCCAATTGAATGCCGGCGTAAAGCTGTTGCCTGCCACCCCGCTGCAAGGATTTCTGCTTGGGTACGCCTGCGGAATTCTCTGGTACGCCGGCAACTGCTATTGGGTCTACAGCACGATGAAGCAGTACGGCGGAATTAGTGCGCCGGGCGCAGCGGGGCTGCTTCTTCTGTTCTGCTTATATCTCGCGCTGTATCACGGACTGTTCGGATTGTGCGTAGCCCTGCTTGCGAAAATTTCGGAGCGGGTCGCTCTGGTAGTTGCGCCCTTGCTCTGGGTCTCGGTGGAACTCGCGCGCACGCGAATCAGCGGCTTCCCCTGGGATCTGCTTGGTGTCACGCAGGTGGACAACATTCCTCTCGCGCGCATCGCAACCGTGGCCGGTGTGTACGGTCTCTCGCTTGAGATCATGATCGTGAACACCGCGTTCGCGGCGGCATTTCTGCTGAGGCGAGATCGGCGGCGATCCATGCTGCTTGCGGCGATTGCAGCGGCAATTCTGTTACAGATTGCGCGATGGATCCCGGCGCCCGAGTTCGCTACTGACCATACTGCCACGCTGGTGCAGGAAAACATTCCTGTGCTCGACAGCACGGATTGGACCCGCCAGTATTTCGAGGACACGCTGGCTGACTTAACGAAAATTAGTTTGCAGCCTCAGAGCACGCCCCATCGGTCCGATCTGATTGTCTGGCCGGAGTCGCCGGCGCCGTTTTACACCGGCGATCCACTTTTTCGTACGGCCTTGACGCATGTTGCGACCGATGCGCAGGCGTGGGTGGTGGCCGGAAGCATCGGTATGCAGAATGCCAGCATTTCTCCGCAGCAGCCGACTGAGATCTTCAACTCCGCTACCCTCGTCAGCCCCACGGGGCAATGGACATCGCGCTATGACAAAGTTCATCTTGTGCCCTTCGGCGAGTATGTTCCTTTCAAGAATTTGCTTTCATTCGCGGGAGGACTGACCAGGGAGGTCGGCGATTTTTCGCGCGGGAGTTCGCGGGAACCGTTGCAGGCTGGCGACGTCAAACTGGGCATTTTCATCTGTTACGAATCGATTTTCCCTGATGAAGTACGTCAGTTCGCGAAGAATGGCGCACAGGTCTTTGTGAACATTTCTAACGACGGCTGGTACGGCGATAGCGGGGCCTACGCGCAACACTTAAAGCAGGCGCGAATGCGGGCGGTCGAAAATGAACGCTGGCTTCTGCGCACAACAAACACTGGTGTGACGGCTGCAATTGACCCTGCTGGACGCATCGCGCAAAGCGTTCCACGAAAAATTCGTACTGTATTGCAGGCCGCTTACGCTCTTGAGAACGGTACGACCTTCTACACGCGCCACGGAGACTGGCTGGCGTATGCATGTGCGATAATTTCTTTGGGCGCGATTCTCGCCGCCCTCACTCCCGCAAAGGGCAGACTTCAAGCATGATTCAGGAATTCGAGCAGGAATATTCGGCCTTGCAGCAAAAAGTCCGCGAACTTCGGGAGTATCTTTGACGCCGGAAAGCTCCGCCAGCAACTAGCTGAAGTCGATAAAGAAGCCGCCGACCCGAACCTGTGGTCAAATCCACAGCGTTCGCAGCAGGTCATGCGCGAAAAGAAGCGCCTTGAGGACATGCTCGCGACCGAGTCTGATCTTGGCCGCCGCACGGACGATATCTCGGCATACTTCGATCTCGCGCGTGAAGGAGAGAACGTCGAACCGGACCTTCGCCGTGAAATAGATTCACTGCGCGAGCGTGTTGATCAGCTCGAAACCGAAACGCTGCTTTCGGGCGACAACGACGCCCGCAACGCAATCGTCACCATTCATCCCGGCGCGGGTGGAACGGAGTCGCAGGATTGGGCAGAGATGCTCATGCGCATGTACCTGCGCTGGGCCGAGCGACAGGGATTCCAGACTGTTCTTTATGACTATCAGCCGGGCGAAGAAGCGGGAATTAAATCGGCGACATTCGGAGTAAACGGGCAATACGCATTCGGGTTGCTGTCGAGCGAAATCGGCGTGCACCGGCTGGTGCGGATATCGCCATTCGATCAGGCAAAGCGGCGGCATACTTCCTTTGCCAGCGTTTTTGTTTCTCCCGAAATTGATGAGTCGATCGAAGTCATCATCAAGCCTGAAGACCTGCGCATCGATACCTATCGCTCGAGCGGCAAGGGCGGACAACACGTCAACACAACTGACTCCGCCGTGCGCATCACGCACATACCGACCGGGATTGTCGCGGCTTGCCAAAACGAACGTTCCCAACATAAGAACAAAGATCGCGCAATGAGCATGCTGCGCTCGAAGCTCTACGAGTTCGAAATGGAGAAGAAGCGCGAGGCGACAAAGAAAATTGAAGAATCGAAGTTAGATATCGACTTCGGCTCGCAGATTCGCTCGTACGTCCTTCAGCCATATCGGCTGATCAAAGACCACCGCACCAAGACCGAAGTCGGCGACGTTGATCGTGTGATCGATGGCGACCTGCAACCGTTCATCCGCGCCTATTTGCGAATGAGGAGAGACGGATCGAGTTCCTCATAGCCGCCACCAACGCGAGCTTTAGGTGCCTTCGGTAACCTTCCTGAGGCTGAAAAAACTGGAACCGCATCTTCCAATACGAGAACCTATACAGTGGCAAAAACTAATCAGGAAGAACTATGCCCCGGCAAATAGATCTCATCCGGAGAAGCGCGCTTCCTTCGCACAAGATGATGACGGCAGCGAAGGGCGCACTCGCCGTTCCGGCGGAAGAGATGGTGGAAATCCTCGTCTACCTCGCCGAAAACAACAAGATTTTCGGCGAGCAAGCGCGCGTCACGCTCGCTGGATGGGACGAAACCTCCTCGAAGGCCATCGCGTCGAATCCCGCCACGCCAAAAGAAGTGCTCGACTATTGGCTCTCGCCGAAGAACTTGCGCGCGAGCCTATTCCCATTGCTGCTTGAAAACCCAAACGTCTCAGGGAACAAACTGAGTCTGCTTGGCGCAACACTCAAAGGCGAATGGATAGACGCAATGCTGGCCAGCCCACGCGTCCGCGCAACGCGAGTGATTTTGACCGAGATGGCCGCGAACAAGGAATTGAGTGGCGTGCAAACTGCGCGCTTGCAGGAACTGCTGACCGGCAAACCCGCTGCAATAGCAGCGGCTGGACCGACAAGTGAGCCGGCATCGGCGAATACACCCGAGCCTGAGACCCCAAAGCCGCAAACAGAGCACGAACAAGCCTCCGCCAACGAACGCAGCGGCGAATCGGCAGTCCAGGAACCAGAGACCGCTGATCCCGAAACGGACGGAGCGGTGGCCGCTTTCCTGAAAGAACACGCGACTGAACTCGCCGCTGAAGGTGAGAAGCCCTTTCAACCTCTCGGTGGGATTTATGAAGAGATCCCGGAACCCGAACCGGAAGTTGTAGCAGCGGCTGCCGCATCTGCTTCAACTTCAGCCACTTCAGCTTCACCGGCCCGACCCGCTGTCAAAGTTGCTCCAAAGAAGCTCGTCAATCCGCAAGACGAACAACGCGGTAGCGTGCTGCAAAAAATCGCCAAGCTCGACGTCAAAGGCCGCATTCAGCTCGCCATGAAAGGGACCAAAGAGGAACGGTCAATCCTGGTGCGCGACGGCACTAAGCTCGTCGCCCTCGGTGTTCTTGATTCGCCTAAGATCACGGACGGTGAAGTAGAAAAGTTTGCCACGCAGAAAAACGTACTTGAAGCGGTACTGCGCGCAATTCCAATGAAGCGCCGCTTCGCAAAGAACTACGCAGTGGTTCGCAATCTCGTCGCTAATCCGCGAACACCGCTGGACGTTTCGCTTGGTCTGATGAAGAACCTGTTGGTGCAGGACCTCAAGAACCTCTCCGGCAATAAGGAAGTTTCCGAGACTATCCGCAAATTGGCGCTCCGCATGTTTAAGCAGAAGATGGAGACGGCGAACAAAGGCTGATCTTCATTCGCCGTGCCTGCGCTACTTCGCTTGGCCACGGATTTACGCGGATTAACCCGGATCAAAGATCAAAGAAAAAAAGATCAAAGAAGAATCCGTGAGAATCCGTGCAGATCCGCGGCTGGTTTCTTCCGCGCCGGCCACCGCGGTGTCTTACCACGTATAGTGCACCGTGTAGATCAGCGTTTTTTCCGTGTCCGCCGGCACGCGTACACGAAACTCCGCAGTTCGGCTGTCGGTCTTGTTGAAGTCGTCTGATTTCTGCGTGATATCCCAATTCACGCATCGATACAGGTGCTCGACTATCCGTATTTCTGCGGCTTCCTTCTTGTGATTGCGAAGCTTGATTTCAAACGATTCGTCGATGTAGCGCTGGTTCACATCCTCGCGAAAATTTGTCTGCCGACGCTCGCCGACGAGATCGAAGGAATTCCCGGTGAAAATGCGCAGAGTTTCATCGGTTGGCGTGTGCTTGATTTCATTTTCGCCGACGAACTCCAGAGCGCCGTCAGAATCGCGGCGATAAAAGCGAACCCGCCCCTTCGGCAAAGGCATGCCGAGATTATTGGCTTTGGAATTCTTGATCTCCTGCATGACCCAGATTTCTGTGTTCATCTCTGTGCCGTACTCGCGGTTGTTGCGGATCTGTTCATAATTCCAGTACTGGTATTGCGCGCCGATTTTCGCGCCGTCGTAAACGTAAACCCGTTGTGCTTTGACGTTCGAAGCTCGGATGAACTCCACCTGTTTGGTCTCGCGGTCGTGCAAAGTGACTGACCGAGGCAAAGTGTAGAGGTGATATTCGTCAAACGCCTTCTCCTGAACCTGCACCTGACCGACCGCATCGTACGCTGCGCGCGCCATCGCCATGGGCACGGGCGCGCCGGGCTGCAGTTTGTTGACTTCGCCCGCCATGAGCTTGATCTGCGCGCGATCGAAGGTCTTGCCGGACTGATTGTCCATCGTGACCCAGCCGGTAATGTCCAGGTTGTCGCCATGTTCCGGCGCGACGGCGTTGTAATCGGCCACCCACGTCATCCCGCCGGTGACGTAACTGAGTTCGGCATCCACTTGCCCGTCTGAATCGGACTTCAGCAGCCAGTCGAGCGTAGGTTTCAGCAACGAATCATTCGTCAGAGCGGGAAAAATCGGCCGCCCCGGCAGGCCAAACTGGATTTGCCCATCAACCTCAACAATTGGCGAGCCGGCGCCGGCGTCATAGTTTGCCGCTGCCATCTGCTGATATTGATACTGCGATCCGTAGCGTTGAAACGCGTTGTAATGCGGCACGTAGCCGCTGCGGATGATCTTGCCTTTGATGATCTTTCCGGCTGAAGTTTCGAATTCGATCTCTTTACCCTCGTAGGCTGAAAGCAGCAGAGCCTCGGTCACGGCATCATTGCGGTAATTCTGCTCGAGAATCTGCAGATGATGCTTCCCGCTCGGGTCGCGCAGAATCACGGAATCAGGCTCGAGATGCGCCGTGGTTCCGGCGTAGCGAATGTTGTTAGTTCCTTCTTTCAAGTCGAGCGGAACCGGCTGCCGCACTACCGCGAAATCCTGGTTGTAAATGGTGAGCGCCAAGCCTGACGAAACCGCGTCTTCATTGGCGGCGCTGTGAAGCTCGCAGAAACCCAACAGCCCGAACAGAAGCACACCAACGCTGGCTGCCCATAGACTCTTCTTCATCGTTTCTCCCCTTTGTTAAAAACAGCCCACAACCTGCTTCTACTTAGGAACGTCGTTCAGGAGGTTTGTTGCACCAAAAATCAGGCGGGGCGCGGCTTTCCGGCTAAAATGACATGCAAAGACTTGCACACCAGCGATCCAATTCGCGAGCTCCTGGAACGTTCGAAAACCATTGCCGTGGTTGGACTTTCAGACAGTCCGATGCGCCCCAGCCACGGAGTTTCGGCCTATATGCAGTCCCAGGGGTACCGGATCATTCCTGTGAATCCGAATATTAGTCAGGCATTGGGAGAAAAGGCATATCCGTCATTACTGGAGGTTCCGGAGAAGATCGACATTGTGGATATCTTCCGGCGTTCGCAGTTCGTGGAGGAAGTTGTCGATCAGGCAATTCAGTTGAAAGTTCCCGCGATATGGATGCAGGAAGGAGTCATCAATCAACGAGCCGCGGAAAAGGCACAAAAAAACGGAATTTTCGTTTTAATGGATACGTGCATTCTGAAGGAACATCGCGCGCGGTTTCGATAGACTCCACGCACCTTTCAATCATTTATCGTTGATTCAATGCGTTCCTGGATGCCGTAGGCATCGAGGAATGCTTTCCATTGCGCTGTCGGATAAGCGCCGATTTCCTTTGTCATTTTCTGCACGACACAATTATCCCAAACGTAATTAACCTGATGACAGGCTTGTGCTCTATCTAGAGTCTCAGGGTGCACTTGACAGCGCGAGAGGTCCGTTCCCCCGTATTCAGTCTCCGGTGCTTTGTTGCTCTTCAGGAATTCCAGTTTCTGTTCTCCGATCCAAAGCCATAGGGACTGCGAGTTCTTGAAGTAGGCGACAACGCCACTTAGCTCCGGGGGGAATTTATTGGCATCGAGGTCGTCGAGCGTCTGCCGAGCTCTCACGATCTCTTGCTCCAGCGCGGGAATCGGAGTCTCGCAGCTGGCAGACGCTGGGGCGCTCGGTTCTGAGTAATAGGCGTGCTGATCGAGAAGTATCCATCGCTTCACGTCGGCAGGCGAGATGCGATCATCGTCAAAGGTGACTACGGCGATCTCTTCCGGTTCTCCCGGCTGCAAGGGAATTCGAAGGGTGACCTGTTTTGCCGCTATAGGCATGGCTAGCGCTATAAGGCCCAACAAGGCGCCGAGCAGCCTGCCCCTGTACCAGGCAGTCGTGCTGGAAAGCTGCTCCTTAGATGTCGTGAGATTCATCATCGGCATCGTTTAGCTCCTGTCGCTTGCGTGATCTGATTTTGCGAATTTCTTCCAGCCGCTGGCGGATTCTCTTCTCTACTCCTTCATCCGTCGGCTGGTAATAGCGACGGTCCTTCAAGTTGTCTGGGAGGCATTGCATGTCGGCGACCTTGTCTTCCAACTCGTGAGCGTATTGATAGCCCGCGCCGTAGCCGAGGTTCTTCATCAGTCCAGCCGGTGCGTTGCGCAAGTGCAGAGGAACAGGTTCGGCTGCGGTTCGTTCAACATCCTGCTGCACTTCGCCGTAAGCGGTGTAGAGCGCGTTTGACTTGGGCGCTAACGCAAGATAAACAGCCGCCTGTGCCAGCGCCAGATTCCCTTCCGGCATGCCGATGAAATCGACTGCATCGCGCGCAGCCATACAGAGCGCGAGAGCGTTGGGATCGGCCAAGCCGATATCTTCCACCGCCATGCGAACGATACGCCGCGCAACGTACAAAGGGTCCTCTCCGGCCTCGAGCATTCGGCCTAGCCAGTAGAGCGACGCATCAGGATCACTGTTACGAACCGATTTGTGCAGCGCCGAGATCAGGTTGTAGTGCTCTTCGCCAGCTTTGTCGTAGAGCAGAACGCGCTTCTGCAGCGCTTCCCGCACGATCTCCATCGTGATTTCATTCCCATCATCCGAGGGTGCCCCACCCTTGCCGGCTTTTTGGGCAGGGTGGGGATTCTGACTTTTGCTTTCCGCCAGTGCCGCCGAAACTTCGAGCGCGTTGTAGGCGCTGCGAGCATCGCCGCTCGAATAGGCGGCAATCTGCTGGAGCGCTTCATCGCTGGCCGACAATTTCATCTCCCCAAGTCCCCGTTCGCTGTCCGCCAAAGCCCTGCGAAGCAAAACAACAATCTGCTCGTCAGTGAGCGGCTTGAGAACATACACACGGCTGCGCGAAAGCAGCGCGGAGATAATTTCAAACGAAGGATTCTCGGTAGTTGCGCCGATCAGGCGAATATTGCCCTTCTCAACGTGTGGCAGGAACGCATCCTGCTGGGCTTTGTTGAAGCGATGAATTTCGTCAACAAAGACAATCGTGCGTGTTCCGTATTGCCGCGCCCGCTCGGCTTCCGCCATTACCTGTTTAATTTCTTTGATCCCGGAGAGCACTGCGCTGAACTCGACGAACTCTGCGCGAGTCATGCGTGCGATGATTTGCGCCAAAGTAGTCTTGCCTGTGCCCGGCGGTCCCCAGAAGATTAGCGAACTGATGTCGTCGCGTTCGAGTTGCGCTCGTAGCGGCTTACCGGAAGCGATGATGTGCTCCTGCCCGACAAATTCATCGAGCGTGCGCGGTCGCATGCGGTCGGCAAGCGGCCGGCCCGCTGCATTCGATTCGTTGGCAGCCGGATTTACAGGAAACAAGCTCATACGCGGTTTCAGTCCGCACGCGGTAAGAACAATCATAGAGCTTGTCCTCAGGGTTCGCTTCGCGTGCTTTGCGAAAACTTGATGTCCTTTGCGGTAAAGCTTTTATTGCCTTTCACCGCAAAGCTCGCAAAGAAGAGCCGCAAAGTTAGCAAAGCCGCAGCATTTCTTCGCGTGCTTTGCGAAGCCTTGGCGTCCTTTGCGGTAAAGCTTTTATTCAGCAAACCCTTAACCGCAACGCTTGCAAAGAAATGTCCCCAGGTTCGCAGAACCACAAAGAGGCGGGTGGACTGCTACAATTTTCTTTCGCCCTGAACACCATGCCTGCATCCATCCTTGACGGTAATAAGATCGCGGCCGAAATTCGCGCGGAGGCCGCCGCAGAAGTGAAAGCGTTGTCCAGTGCGGGAATGCGGCCCGGGCTGGCGGTTGTCCTCGTGGGCAACAATCCGGCATCGGAAATTTACGTGCGCGGCAAAGTGAAAAGCTGTGAGGAAGTCGGCATTTACAGCGAGAAGCACACACCCGCCGAGAGCGCGTCAACGGGCGAATTGCTCGACCTGATTGACGATCTGAACCGCCGCGACGAGATTGACGGCATTCTGGTCCAGCTTCCCCTTCCGCCTCAGGTCGATTCGAAAAAAATCTTGCTCGCGGTTGATCCGGCAAAAGATGTCGATGGCTTCCATCCCATGAATGTCGGCTTTCTGTCCACCCAACGGCCGGGCCTAGTTCCATGCACGCCGGCGGGAATCATGGAGATGCTCGAACGCAGCGGAATCAAGATCGCCGGTGCGGAAGCAGTTGTTGTGGGCCGCAGCGACATTGTCGGCAAGCCCATGGCCATGCTGCTCCTGAATGCGAATGCCACGGTTACTGTGTGCCACTCGAAAACCCGCGACCTGCCTGGTGTTTGCCGGCGCGCGGACATTCTGGTTGCTGCGATTGGCCGCGCGGGAATGGTCACTCGTGACTTCGTTCGCCCGGGCGCGACAGTCATTGACGTTGGCATGAATCGCGTTACCGATCCCGCCGAATTTGAACGCCTGTTTGCCGGAAATGCAAAACGGGCCGAGGCGTTCCGAGCCAAGGGATCAGTTCTCGTAGGAGATGTCCATCCCGGGGCCGCCGAAGTTGCAGGAGCCATTACGCCTGTACCGGGTGGAGTCGGCCCCCTGACCATCGCAATGCTGATGTCGAACACCATCAAGGCGGCGAAGATGCGGCGCGGCAGCCGCGAAGCTGAATTGTCTCGAGCCTAGCTAACCAAAGCACACCACAGAGGCCACTGAGTTCCACAGAGAAATCCCACAGAGGAAGCTAGAGACGCTTTTCTCCGTGCCTCCGTGTCTCCGTGGTGCAATAATCGTTCAATGCTAAAAGTCGGCCTGACAGGCGGAATCGCAACCGGAAAGTCACTCGTCAGCAGCATGTTTCGCGAGCTCGGCGTGCACACAATTGATGCCGACCAGATTGCGCATGAACTCATGCATCCTGGCGAGAAGGTCTACGACGAAGTTGTACGCCGATTCGGTGCGGACATTCTGAATTCCGACAAGACCGTGAACCGCAATCGCCTGGCCGAACTTGCCTTTGATCAGAAGCGCCCGCGCATTTACGAACTGAACAGCATCGTGCATCCCGGCGTAATCGAGCGTTATGAGAGTTGGATGGACGAAATCGGCCGCCGCGAGCCGGATGCCATCGTCATGCTCGAAGCCGCATTGCTGCTCGAGGCCGGCCTGCGCCGCCGTTTCGACCGCGTGATTGTTGTCAGTTGCAAACCTCAGCAGCGCGTCGAGCGCTGGGAGGGCAGGCTCAACGTCGATTCCGACACCGCGCGCAAAGAAGTCACCCGCCGAATGATGGCGCAGGCGCCGGACGAAGCCAAGATTCAGGCCGCGGATTTTGTAATCGACAACAGCGGCTCGGTCGAAGACACGCGCAAGCAAGTGAAGAAAATCCACGAATCGCTGATTGCGCAGGCAGAAGCGAAGACGGCGTAGCAAGCATTCAGCAGTCAGCACTCAGCCAGTTAGGCGATCTTGCTCTACTTTGACAATTAATCCTGCAAGCATTCGCTTCACTTCTACAGCCGCAAGATCCAAGTCCCCGTAGTCAGCGGGCGTCAATAGCTTCAGATCCTTCGCAAGCAGAAGGTGTATTCCAGCTCACTTGCCGAACCCGCCGCGATGTTCAGGAATCTCTGAAACTCGGCGTTCCCCCGCTTGCCACATCCCTCTGCGATGTTAGCCGCGATCGAGGCCGAACAGCGACGAATCTGGGTCGTTATGCCGTAGAGTTCGCATTTCGGGAAATCGCGAGTGTGCCGGTAACAAGCTAGCGTGAGAGCGTACGATTTTTGCCATACCAGAAGATCGCGGAAGTTCTTCAATTCGATCCGCCAGGAACTGCCGAAGAATAAGCGACTGGAGACTCGAATGTCCGTGACGATTGTCACCTGCCTGATGTTCATCCATCACACTGTCCAGTGCACAAAAGCTGTGGGTTTTGCTGAATGCTGAGTGCTGAATGCTCCCTGCCACTTTGCGACGCCAAATCCCAGCGCGTAACATCTAAAGCTAGATGCCAGTCACTGAGACCGTATCGCGGGCGCTCGCTCCAAAACTCGCTTTCAGCGAGATCATGAGTTTCGCCTTCGATACCTTTTGCAGCAACAAAGTCCGGTTCCTGCTGACCGGGCTTGGCATGGTGATTGGTACCGCGTCGCTGATTTTAGTCGTCACGATCGGACTAACCGGCAAGCAGTACGTTTTGAATCTCATTCAGGGTATTGGCGCGAACCTGGTCTACGCCGAATACGAGGGGGGCGCGCAGCGTATCACGAATACCGCGCCGGACCCTCTCACGATCGATGACATGAAGGCCGCACAGGAAAGTGTGCCCGGGATCGTAGGCGCTTCGCCGGTCCTCGACTTAAACGAGCGCGTTCCGGTTGGCGAAGGCAAAGAGCGCGACATGCAGATACTCGGTGTTTATCCCGAATACCGGGACGTGCGAAACCTGGTCGTCGTAACCGGGCGATTTTTCGATAAGCAGGACGAGCAAGCTCACAACAAAGTTGGCCTCATTACGCAAAAGTTAGCCGAGGAGCTTTACGGGTCGCCAGAGGCGGCGATTGGCAGAATCATCCCACTTAGCCATCTGCCGTTCACCATTGTCGGAACTTTTCGAGAGCGCGTGAACACGTTCGGGGAATCGGAAGTGACCACCAGCACGTTTCTTATCCCGTATAGCGTAGCCCGCTACTTCACTGAGACTTCCACGGTGAAGCTTATCTACTTTTCCGTTTCTGATCCTGCCATGATCGAGCCTGTCACCGAGCAGATCAAGCAAGTGATTCAGTCACGCCATCGTGCCGAGTCGGTCTATAACGTCACTAATCTTACGCAGCTCGTCAGTGTCGCGGACAAGACCGCAAACGCGCTTACCATGGTGCTGCTCGCAGTGGCTGCCGTCGTTCTCCTGGTGAGCGGAATTGGCATCATGAACATCATGCTGGCAACGGTGAGTTCGCGCATTCGCGAGATCGGAATTCGAAAGGCGCTGGGCGCAACGAATCGCGAGATCCGCTTCCAGTTCCTTTCAGAAGCAATTGTGATCTCAGTTGGCGGGGGGTTGGTTGGAGTTGTGATCGGCCTCGCCCTGCCGTATTCAGTCCGCTTCCTGACCGAATATCGCGTGCCGATTTCCGGCCTGTCTGCGATTGTGGCGATTGTAGTTTCATCTCTGGTGGGAATTCTCTTCGGAACGGTTCCAGCAGCTCGCGCCGCAAAGCTCGATCCGGTCGAGAGCCTGCGCTACGAGTAACTAACAAAAGCTAAAGGTAGGCTCGCAACTGTCATTCCGAACCGCTTCAGCGGTGAGGAACCTGCCGTTCTCCCTACTCTCATCGAACTTCCGGGCATGCAACGACCGGCTCGCTGGCTGCACCTAATTCCCGACGAGGTCACCATGACAAAACAGAAGTCCCCGCACACGCAAAGCCAGCAAAACACGCGCCCCGAACAAACCGATGCTGATATCGGACAGGGCGGAGTCCGTGATGGTGGAATAGAGAGGGGGAGACGAAATTTACAACCGAGCAGAAGGCGCTGAGACAGGCACAAACCGCAGTCCGCTCACGCTTCATACAGGTGGGCCGGAGCACAACACGGAGCCAGAACAGGAGGCGCACGAAGGTTCTGTGACCACACGCACGCCGAAAAAGCCTGCTCAAGGGATCACCTCGCACTCGGCTGACGAGGAAAGCGAGCGGCAGGAAAAAGTTGTGAATCAGCGGCCGGATGCACGGGCCGGAGTGAAGCATTCCTAGGGTGGTTCGTGGTTCGTGATTCGTGACTCGTGCTCGTACGGCGGATCACGAATCACGGAACACGAACCACCGCTTAAAAACAAGAACGCCGGGCTGGTTTGCCCGGCTGTTTCCTTGTCATTCATCTGTGGGGAGCGACAAGTTAAGTCTTTGGTCCCCGCGGATATCTAAAAATCTTCTGTTGCCGAACCGCTGACGCACCGCACGTCTGCTTCGGAATCGGCTATTGGACCAGCGCCAAACCTTCAAGTTCCTTTTGCAGGACTGGTAGAGCGCAGCCAGACATTTCTACCCGGCTCACCGCGTCCCGGGCAGCCTGAGGCGACACCCCATAACCACGTCCCATCATGAAAATTTGCACCAGTTCCGCAGCCTCGCGCGAATCGGCCAAACCTCCCTGCAGCAGGTCGTTTCGCAGAGCCGCCAATTCCGTTACTGAGAATCTCTCTCGCATCTTTCACCTCCGACCCTGACTGCTCTACCCATTAGACTCAGCGGCAATCAGTTTTGTTGCATGCAATTCACCTGCCGAACTCAGGACGTTACTGTACATTCGACCGGATGAACCGCTATCCAGTTAAACCCTTGAAACGCTGGGTAGTTGCTCTCACATCGGCAATTCGGTACCCGAAGTTGAGCCGGGGAGGAGTCTCACGGCTGACACAAAATGTCAGATTGGTCACCCGTCCGTCCAATTTTGAGAAACTGGACGAGACATGAGAATTGTGCGTGTGGGGAATAAATCGTTACGCTGCCCTGCTATGCGGCGTCAATGGTCGCTTCATCGATCAGCAGTACGGGTATATCGTCGCGCACCGGATACACCCGCCGGCACTCGTTGCACTTCAGGCTTTCCGGATTCTGCCGAAGGGTGAGCGGTTTCTTACATGCGGGGCACACTAGGATGTCAAGCAAGTCCTGGGGAACCATGCCGCAGATTTTACTCCTCCATGACCCTGGTTTCGAGGACCTCGTTCGAGCTACCCGTTTGGCTAGCTGCTTTTCGGACGCAAACGTGCAAACTCTCCGCCGCATCCATTAGAGTATTGTCCTGATGCTTGACCTCGCGTTCGTTCGCAATAATCTTCCGAAAATCGAAGAGATGCTGCGCAATCGCGGCATGGACCCGAAAGCTGTCCTGAAGGATTTCCCAACTGTCGAGGCGCAAAGAAGGCAGGCAATCCAATCTGCGGAGACGCTTAAGGCAGAGCGCAACCGGCTGTCCGCTCAAATTCCCGCCCTGAAGAAAGCCGGCCAGGACACGAACCAGATCGTGGCCGATACAAAGACGATGCGGGAGCAAATCCAGGAATTGGAAAAAGCGGCCGAAGAGTACGACGCGCGAATGACCGAAGTCCTCGTTGGAATCCCGAATATGCCTCATGACTCGGTTCCCGCGGGAAATTCGGCGGAAGCCAATGTCGAAGTACGCCGCTGGGGCACCCCTCCGAAATTTGACTTCAATCCCAAACCCCACTGGGAACTCGGAGAGCAGCTTGGAATTCTGGATCTTGAGCGCGCCGCAAAAATTTCTGGAGCTCGATTTGCCGTGTACTGGGACGCGGGCGCTCGCCTCGAACGCGCGCTGGCCAATTTTATGCTCGATGTGCACACTCGCGAGCACGGCTATACCGAAGTCCTGCCGCCCTTCATGGTCAATTCCGATTCCATGTACGGCACAGGACAATTGCCGAAATTTGCGGCGGATTCATTCCGTGTGCCGCATGGTGAAAAGAACCTGTGGCTCGTTCCTACCGCCGAGGTTCCGGTTACGAACCTGTATCGCGACGAGACCCTTGATGGGCGGAAGCTGCCCGTTTCGCTCACCGCGTATACTGCGTGCTTTCGCAGCGAAGCCGGTTCTTATGGCAAAGACGTGCGCGGAATCATTCGCCAGCATCAGTTTCAGAAAGTGGAGCTCGTAAAGTTTGCCAATCCGCAAAATTCCTACGATGAACTGGAAAAGCTGACACACGACGCGGAAGAGATTCTGCAGAAGCTCGGCTTGCACTATCGGGTAATGGTGCTCTCGACCGGAGATATGGGATTTTCTTCAGCCAAAACTTACGATCTTGAGGTCTGGTTGCCGAGCCAGCAGCTCTTTCGCGAGATCTCTTCCTGCTCGAACTTCGAGGCCTTTCAGGCGCGACGCGCTGGCATCCGCTTCCGTCCAGAAGGAAAGGGGAAATCCGAGTTCGTCCATACTTTGAATGGAAGTGGGCTGGCGGTGGGACGCACCTGGCTGGCAATTTTGGAAAATTACCAGCAGGCCGACGGGAGTGTTCTGATTCCAGAGGTGTTAAGGCCTTACATGGGAACCGACCGGATTCAGCCTGCTTCGCACGTCAGGGCAACTCACGGCGGGTGAAAACCTTCTAGAATGAGGGGAATTCAATCATTGAGGCATTGAATCATTTAGTCATTTAATCATTGGAGGATCGGGGAACGGATAGTTTGATTTTCAATGATTCAGTCCCTCAATGATTCAATTCAACCCTTTGTCTGTGCATACTGAACTCAAAACCGCCGAGGCTGCAGCTCCGGCCATGCCCGTTAGCCGGGTGTGGCGCACGATTAAGAGCTTTGTCTTCTGGTCCTACGAGCGCGGTACGGTTCAGTACGACGTAATGGTTACGCTGATTCTGCTGTTTGTGTTCTTCTCCCCGCGTCTCATCGATTTCAATGATCGGCCAGTCGAACACAACCCGCGCTCGACCGGTGTCGTTGTATATCCAGATGGCCAGGGCGGACTTATCTACCAAGTGGAAGCCCGTGCAGTCCCGGAAGGAGACGATGCAGTTGTTCGTGCCGCATTGTTGCGGGTGATTGAGCCTGTTTCAGGCAGCGTCAGCATCAATAAGTATGAGACGGTAAGAGACCCACGGGGCCACGTAACAGGCTACAAGGTATGGGTCGAGCGAGAGTGAGCCAACTTAGGATGAACAGACTTTCCACTACGGGATTTCGCGGGCTGTTGCTGTTCGGCTTGATCTCTGGCGGCATTGCCTGCTTCGCCGCGGACCTCGAAAGCGCACTGGCGAAAATGGACCAGGCTGCCGCGAACTTCCGCACCGCGCAGGCAAACTTCACCTGGACTACCTACAACGCGGTTATCAACGACTTCGACGACAAGCAGACGGGCACAATTTATTTTCGGCGCAGCGGAAGTGAGATCAAAATGGCCGCCGACATAACCACTCCGACGCCGAAACAGGTATTGTTCGCCGGGGGCAAGATTCAGATGTATCAGCCGAAGCTCGAGACCCTCGATGTCTACAACGCCGGAACACATCGCGAAGAATTCGAGACTTTCCTCGTGCTTGGTTTTGGCAGCAGCGGCGAGGATATGCAGAAATCTTTTGAAGTGAAATATGGCGGCGACGAAAAAATCGAAGGCGTCGATACCGCCAGGCTCGAGTTGACACCGAAGGCAGACAATATCAAGCTCCATTTTCCGCAGATCATTCTGTGGATCGACCTACAAAAAGGGGTCTCGATCCAGCAAAAGCTCGTGGAAACCAACGGGGACTACCGGCTGGCGAAATATTCGGACATCCGCCTGGGACAAAAAATTCCAGACAAAGTATTCAACTTGAAAACCTCAGGCAAAACGACCGTGACAAACCATTGACAATCAGCAACTTAGGAGAACAATGAGCCTGAGTTTCCTGCTGCACAACGCCCGATGCGGCGTTATACTCGAAAGCGCCATCCAACAAATTGTAGATACCGTTCCAGCAAACGGAGTGACATGGCCAAAGTTTTTACCATCCCAGTACCCCCGGATATCACACGCAAAAAATCACGCGAGCGCACTTCTGACCCCCGTTATGTGGACGGTCAAAGAGTCTTGGTCGAAGCCATGCGCTATCTTGCGCGCATGGATCCCATTGCAAACCGCCGTGCGATCGAACTACTTTCCGAGCATGTGCGGACGCGCTTCCGCATGAGCGACTCACCGCTATTGAGCGATTCTCCTTCAAGCTGATTGTTCGTCGGCATGTTTGCGCGAGAGGGCGTAGGCTGCAAAAACGATCACCACTGGAAACATCTCGAGTGTGTAGCGAGGCTCGGGATTTTCGAGCGTGCCCAGGAACACCGAACGCAGAACAACGAATAGAACCAGCAGTCCAGTAAGCGGCAGGGTGCGGGACCGCATCCATCCAACCAGCGCGGCAGCTACATAAAAAACGTTGATGGCCCCGAGTGCCACGGCGAGCACCGACCACTTCGCGTCATCATTGAACTCCCACCAGCGGCTGTCAGGCGGCAGCATTTCCGTTCGCGGGCGAAGCCACATGTCCAGAATCCTAAGCGCTGGGAGGACTACGTAATAGCGAAGTGGATGAGCATGAATTCGTGTCTCGGCCAACAACTCGAATTTCTTGTCCACTCGTGGAGAGACATGAAGCAGTTGTTTGTAATCGTCAATGGCATCCTCCGTCTCCCTTTTCTGTTGCGGGCTGTCGAAGGCGCGGGAAGGTAGTTTTTCAGGATCAATCGCAGTGCCGGGAACTGACCAGTAAACCTCTTCGACAGAGGCGTAATCTGCGATCCAGGTCTTCGTCCAGCGATTGAACCCCATGGGCACGAATTCGTTTTCTTCATTGGCATATCGAGGCGCCAAGGGTTGGAAGCGGTGGAACACACGCCAGTTGCGGACCGTCCAAGGCACCAGCGGGATGACAGAAATCGCGCCCACGATCAGTCCCGCGGTCACAATCGCCAAGCGGGCGTGACGCCCCGCCACCGCACGAGTTTTACTTGCGAAGAGAATACCCCACAGCAGATAGAGTTCAATCGCGATTACCAGCAAAGCGCCGTCTGGCCGCAGCAGGATCGCCGCCGCGCATGCCATTCCGCATTTTGACCAGGTACGCAGCGAACTTGTCTCGCGGGCGCGTATCGCCAGGACCAGAGCCAGCGCGGTGAAAAACACCTCCAGCGTTTCGGTCAACGCTGCGGCTGAATAGTTCGCCAGAAACGGGCAAAGGCACGCGAGGACAAACGCGATCTTTGCGGCGCGGGTGCCCAGCAGGCGAAGTGCAATGTCGGCGCACAAAAAACACGTAGCGATATCGACCAACATTTGGACAACGAGAACGGCCCTATAGTGCTCCATGCCAAAGATCGAAAAAATCAACGCGAGAAATGCCGGGTATCCTGGCAGCCGAATATATGTCGCCGAAATCGCCTCCGGCCCGCTCACGCCGTAGATGCCGTGCTGCAGCCAGTTCTTGGCGATGTCGCCGTAGACAAAAGAATCGGTGACCACTCCCGGAAAGCGGAAGATGAAAATCAGCCGCAGGAGCAGTGCGGCTGCGGAGAAGATCAGAAAAAATCTTAGGTTCTTGCGGAGCAGTTCGCCCACGTTGGGAATATATCGCGTTTGGACAGTCGTGCATTCATCTACTTACCCAGTCATCACGCATCTAAACTAGCTAGAACCAGTCAGATCGTTTGACCCTCCTTCATCCTCCCGCTAGGATGTTTTTGGTTTTGTGGAATGGCGCAACCGGTTTTTTACGATCCAAGAAGAGCGCGATGGAAGCGGCTGCGCAGGCTGCTGGACGTCAGCGGCGTGCTCGTCGGAATCGTGGTGCTCGTGTTTCTTTACACCGCCACACGCGAACCCTTGCCCAAGCTTTTTCTTCCATTTGAAAAACACCCCTACCATGCACTAAAGGAACCCTACAAAGGGCTGCGAGAAATTGAGCGCGAAAGGGCCCGCGAGCGCCGGTTGCAACTGGCGCGGCGCAGTCACCGGCGTACAAACTCCGCGCCTTCCGCCGTCCAGCTAAACACAGATGAAGGCATCCGCGGCGCATTTTATGTACCTTGGGATGCCGCGAGTTTCTCATCGCTTCGCGAATACGCGCGCCAAATCGACCTGCTCTATCCCGAGTGGTTACACGTTTTGACTCCCGATGGCCACCTGCAGGCAGTGGACAACGAGACCAACAATTTTTTCGACCTGATCCAAAAAGGCACAGTTCGGCCAGTTGACTTCAAAGTCATGCAATTCCTGAAGACCGAGAACACTGGCACGGAAGTTTTCCCGCTTGTCAACAATTTCGACGGCGTCAACTGGATCGATATTTCAGAATTTCTGGGTGACGCTGATGCGCGCGCGCGGTTTCGCCAGGAGATTGCCGCATTTCTCGCCACCGACAAATACCGCGGGTTGATGGTCGATTTCGAGGAATTCCCGCCCAAAGCGCAGCCACAGTTCGTTGAGCTGCTGAATGAGCTCTCGAATGACCTGCACTCCAGGGGCATGAAGTTGTATGTGAGCCTGCCTGCCAATGATCCCGATTTCGATTATCGCGCCATCGGCAAAGCCGCCGATGGTGTCGTGCTCATGAACTACGACGAGCACTACGGCGGCGGCCCTTCTGGCCCTATCGCATCTCAGGACTGGTTCACCCGCAATTTGGTCGATGCCAAGAAGAGCATTCCCATCGATAAGTTGATCTGCTCCATCGCGAACTACGGCTATGACTGGGTAAAGAGACCCAAGAAAGGCAAGTTGCCTCCTGGCGAGCACGACAGCAATGTCAGTGCGCAGGACGCCTGGCTCGACGCTCGCGACTCCGATGCTGACGTCGATTTCGACGACGAGAGCATGAACCCGCATATCACTTATCTCGACGAGAACAATGTCGAGCACGACATATGGTTTCTCGACGGCGTGACAGCACTCAATCAAATGCGTTCCGCGCGCCAGCTCGGGATTCGCACATTTGCCTTGTGGCGGCTGGGATCGGAAGACCGGTCCATCTGGAAAATTTGGGACGATCCCACCGATACCAGCGCTCCTTCGAAGCTTGCTGATGTTCCTCCCGGCCAGGACGTCGATATGGAAGGCACGGGCGAAATTCTCAACGTGGAGGCCACTCCGGGAAATGGTGAGCGCAGAATTGAACTGGACAATTCGACTGGGCTGATCACCAACGAAGAAATGGATTCTCTGCCTGAGCCGTATCGAGTCGGGCTTTATGGTTCAAGCCCCAATCAGATCGCGATCACCTTCGACGATGGGCCTGATCCGGAGTGGACGCCGAAGATTTTAGACATTCTGAAAGAAAAGCACGCAAAAGCTACTTTTTTCCTGATCGGCAATCAGGCTGACAAATTTTCTTCTCTTACTTCGCGAATCTACAGAGAAGGTCATGAGATCGGGAACCATACTTTCACCCATCCCGACATTAGTGATCTGTCGGGACCGGTGGCGAAACTCGAGTTGAACCTTACCGAAAGCCTTTTCGCCAGCCGCCTGGGAATTCGCACAATTCTTTTTCGCCCGCCCTATTCCATAGACGCTGAACCAGACACCGAAGACGAAGTTCGCCCGCTCGAAGCCACCGAGAGTATGGGCTACTTGACCATCAGCGACAAGATCGACCCCAACGACTGGCGCGCGATTTACCCCGCAGAGCAACTTACCAAATTTGTTCTGAATCATCTTCCACCCTGCCGTCCAGGTGCTCGCAGTTGCGGAAACATCGTCCTGCTTCACGATGGCGGAGGCGACCGCAGCCAGACCGTGCGCGCGCTGCCGATGATTATTGATGGCATTCGCGATCGGGGATTTCAGGTCGTACCGTTGAGCGATCTGCTGCACATGACGCGCACGCAAGTCATGCCTTCCATCGCTCGAAGTGAGCTCTGGTCTGCATGGCTTACCTGGGTTGGCTTCTGGATGTATGGCGCCGGAGTCCGGGCCATCGCCTTCATTTTTTTTATCGGCGATTTACTCATGGTTGGCCGGCTCCTGTTTGTTGGAGCCTTCGCCCTCGTCGATCGCCTTAAGCGCCACCGCGTCAGCGTTGACGCGGCGGAAGCCTATCAACCGAGAGTTGCCGTTCTCATTCCTGCCTACAACGAGGAGAAGGTAATTGAGCGCACAATTCGTGCTGCCTTGCGCTCCAGTTATCGCAACCTTCGCGTAATCGTGATTGACGATGGCTCGAAAGACAAAACCCTTGAAGTCGCGCGCTCCTGTTTTCCACGAGAACAATCAGCCGGCCGCCTGTTGGTGCTTACCAAGCCCAACTCAGGCAAGGCCGATGCGCTGAATTTCGGCTTACGACATCTACGGGATGATGAAGAAATCTTCATGGGCATCGATGCCGACACTGTAATCGCGCGCGATGCGGCTGCGCTGCTGGTGCCGCGCTTCCTGAATCCCAAAGTTGCCGCGGTTGCCGGAAACGCCAAAGTTGGTAATCGCGTGAATTTATGGACACGCTGGCAGGCGCTCGAATACATCACCAGCCAGAATTTCGAGCGTCGCGCGCTGAATACCCTGGGCGCAGTCAGCGTAGTTCCGGGAGCAATCGGCGCATGGCGGGCATCAGCCGTTCGCGAGGTTGGCGCCTACCACACGGACACCGTCGCCGAGGATGCCGATTTGACGATGGCGCTCCTGCAGAGCGGATATCGCGTCGAGTATGAAGACCAGGCACTGGCCTACACCGAAGCACCGATCAATGCGAACGGCCTTATGCGCCAGCGCTTTCGCTGGTCGTTTGGGATATTGCAGGCGGTTTACAAACATCGGGCAGCCTTCTCTCGGAAAGGCGTGCTTGGCTGGGTCGCACTGCCAAACATCATTGTTTTTCAGATCCTGCTGCCACTGGTTTCGCCGTTCATCGATCTGATGTTCGCCTACGGAGCAATCTCGTATCTGGTGCAGAAACATTTTCACCCCGATTCGACCAGTTCGACAGATTTCCGGCGGCTGGTGGTCTTCTTCGGCGCGTTTCTCATCATCGATTTCATTACTTCCGCAATCGCATTCGCACTGGAGCGCAGAACGCCAGATACACGCGAAGATCCGTGGCTGCTCAGCCAGGTGTGGCTGCAACGCTTTGCTTATCGGCAGTTGTTTTCTCTTGTGCTGTTCAAGACCCTGAAGCGCGCGGTTCAGGGTGAACCGTTCTCTTGGGACAAGCTCGAACGTACTGCCGCAGTCACGTTCGAGGAGTCCGAAGATTCCGTACATGTGCCGTGATTTAGCAGTTCAGACTGCTTCTCTGTTTGCTCTTCATGCCTAGCACAATTATCGAGCCGTTCCGCATTAAGAGCGTTGAGCCGATCCGGTGGACAACTCGCGCCGATCGCGAAAAACTGCTCCGCGCCGCGCACTACAACTTGTTCTCCCTTTGTGCCGAAGACGTATTGATCGACCTCCTGACCGATTCAGGCACCGGCGCGATGTCAACCCGGCAGTGGGCCGCCGTAATGGAAGGCGATGAGAGTTACGCCGGCAGCAAGAGCTTCGAACGCTTTCGCGCTTCCGTACAGGATATTTTTGGCTATCGGCACGTAATCCCCACGCACCAGGGGCGCGCTGCCGAAAGAATTCTCTTTGGCATCACCTGCAAGAAGGGCGACGTGGTCCCCAACAATACACACTTCGACACAACGCGCGCGAACGTTGAGTTCGTCGGAGCCGAGGCTGTTGATCTCGTCATCCGCGAAGGTCGCGATCCCAGCTCGAAGTTTCCTTTCAAAGGAAACATGGATGCGCCCGCACTCGAAGAACTGATTAGTCGCGTAGGCCGGAAGCGGGTCCCTCTGGTGATGATCACGGTCACCAACAATTCCGGAGGCGGGCAGCCGGTTTCGATGGAAAACATCCGGCAGGTAAGCGCGGTTTGCCGGCACCACGGCATTCCGCTGTACTTCGACGCCTGCCGCTTTGCCGAGAATTCCTATTTCATCAAGATCCGTGAACACGGATACGAATCGAAAACTCCCAAGCAGATTGCGCAAGAGATGTTCAGCTTTGGCGATGGTTGCACCATGTCGGCAAAAAAAGACGGCATGGCCAACATCGGCGGATTCCTTTGCACGAACGATGACCTGCTTGCTCAGCAGGAAAAAGACCTACTCATTTTGACTGAGGGCTATCCGACCTACGGCGGTCTGGCTGGGCGCGACCTTGAAGCAATTGCGGTTGGCTTGCAAGAAGCGCTCGAAGAAGATTACTTGCAATATCGCATCGCTTCGACAGCTTATCTCGGAAATCACATCGCCGAGCGTGGCGTACCAATCGTACAACCGCCGGGCGGCCACGCGATCTATTTAGACGCGCGCGCGTTTGTTCCCCACATTCCGGCCGAGCAATTTCCGGCGGTTGCTTTGGCTGCCGAACTTTATCTCGAAGGCGGAATTCGCTCGGTCGAAATTGGGACGCTGATGTTCGGCGCAGCCGCGAAGATGGACCTGGTGCGGCTCGCAATTCCGCGCCGGGTTTACACGCAAAGCCACATCGACTACGTAGTCGAAATTATTCTTGAGGTCTGGAACAAGCGTGAAACAATTCGAGGGCTGAAACTAACCCACCAAGCGCCATTTCTTAGGCACTTCACCGCTAAGTTGGAGCCGTTGTAGGACCAGTGAGCCGCGGTTTGCTGGCTAGGCGGCTTTCCCAATCGCGGATCGTTGGGGTATCGGAATGCTGTGCGACTTCTCCATCACCGTTTCGTACACCCGAACCATCTCGGCCGTGACTGTATCCCACGAATAGTTTTGACGGACGCGCTCCCGTGCGCGGCGTCCTGCCCGTTCGCGCAAGTCCGCATCCGAGAGTATCAGGCGCAATTTTTCTCGCAAATCCGAGGCATCTCCAGCGCGAAAAGTGAATCCCGTTTCAGCTATCAATTCCATATTTTCTGGAACGTTGCTGGCAAGAACGCAAATACCGGCTCCCATGGCATCCAGCAAGGCAAGCGACAATCCTTCCATCTCCGAAGGAAGGACGAATAGCGCAGCGCCGGTCAGTACACACTCCAGCGCAGGTCCTGACAACCAGGGCAAGAATCGGATCTGATTGCTCTCGTGCTTGCGCAATGTCGAGACATAGTCATCGGTGTAGCTTGAGCCTCCGGCAAAAACCAGTTGCATTGGTGTCTCGAGTTGTTCGAAGGCCTCGATCAGCAGATGGCAATTCTTCTCCGGAGAAAATCGGCCCAGGAACAGAGCATAGTTCTTCCGCTCCAATCCAAAAGCCTCAAACCGATCCATGGGCTCAGGCACGAATTTGTGTTCCGTTCGGGACATAGACACACTCCTTCCGATATCGCGATTCATAGTACTGTTGCAGCGTGCGAGAGACCACGACGGTTGTGTTCGGCCATTTGATTGAAGTCCATTCCGAGAACTTCAGCGCGGCCCTGGCGAATAGGCCCCATTTCTTTCGCTTCCAGTCGAGGCCCTGAACAGTGACAACTGTTTTCTTTCCGAATAGCCGTGGAAGGAAAGCAAACATTGATGGGCCGAGCGCATGAAAGTGCACGATGTCGTACCCGCAGAAACAGGCGTGGACCGTGCTCAAGAATGTGTGCACGAACGTTTCCAGATGTTTGGTGCGAATCGTCGGCAGGCGCAGGATGCGGAGGCCTCTATGCGTGTGCGCGACGGGCGTGAAGTGGGTTCTGCAATACACGGTAACTTCGTGGCCCTGCTCCGCCAAGCGGGAACCAACTTCCTCGTAATAGGTCTCGATCCCACTGTACTTCCCAATCACCCCGCGGCCGCCGATGAATGCGATGCGCAAGGGCTGCGGGAACCCAGCACTACTGCGAACGCCAAGCTTTATCGCCTTCGAATAAGAGAGTCGTTTACGACGGTTATCTGCGAGCGCAGTGTAGATGTTTTCGAGCGCCGCGAGATGTTGTTCTTGTGAATGCCGTTCGCGAACCAGCCTCCAGCCGGCCTCTCCCATATGCCGAGCCAGCTCGGGGTGTTGTTGCAAGAATGTGATCGCGTCGGAAAGTTGCTGAGCATCTTTAATGCGATACAGCAGACCGGTTTCGCCATCCTCAACGAGTTCACGACGCGATCCCAAATCCGAAGCTATGACTGCGCGTCCCTGCGCGTACGACTCAAGAATGCTCTTTCCCATGGTTTCGTAAGCATGAGAAGGAAAAATCGTGAATTGTGAATCTGCAATCAATTGCTCCAGGGCCTTGCCCGAAACCTGCCCGGCAAAGACCACATTGGCCAAGCGCAACTCGCGAGCGAGAGCTTTGAGTCTAGGCCGCTCGGGACCATCGCCCGCAACTATCAGCCAAAGTTGCGGCAGCGACTGCATGGCCTTTAACAGATCATCGACTCCCTTCTCCGCCGAGAGGCGCCCGAAATAGAGAATCGGCGCATTTTGTCCTGGGAACCGCGGAGCATTGGCCGGGCAGGTCTGAAAATGCGGGAGGACCTGGATTCGATCCCCTCGCGAGCCGTTCTCGACCAGCTTCTGCTTCGCAAATTTGCTTGGCGTCACAATCAGGTCTACGCACCTCTCATAGGTTCCCGCCCAGCGGTGAACATATGCTTCGGCCGCGAGTACCGCCGATGCGGCTGTTCCTCCCGCATAACATCCTTCGCGAACGACGTTCCAGAACTTCCCGCCCTTGCAGCGCTCGCATGCGTTTCCCGATGACACCAGGTTGTAGCTGGGGCAGATCAGCTTGAAATCATTGAGGTGATACACAACGGGAACGCCTTGCGACTTGAGTTCCCAAAGAATGGAAGGGGAAAGATGGTGATAAATGTTTCGAACGTGAGCGACATCTGGCTTAAATTCTTGGATTACTCGCGCGATTCGCTTGCGAGCTTCGGCCGAGTAGATAGCATGTGCTGCTAACTTTGCTCTACGGAAAAATCCGGCTGATTGCTTGAAGTTGGTAAGCGGAACAAAATGCTGGTCATAAGAAGTCGCTTCGCCTTGCGCACCCGCCATCGCGAACAGGGCCACTTCGTGCCCACGCGTGCGCATAAGGTCCATGGTTTCGAACAGGTAGGCCTCTGTGCCACTGAAGCGAAAGTTATATTTGTTGCAGTACAGAATGCGCATGATGCAACTCTTCGTTTTGCTCCTTGCCGGCGAGCCGACTCATGAAGTCGGATGCAAACACTTCCAGGTTTTTGCGGAGGCTGAAGTGATCCTCGACGTGCTTTCTTGCTGCGGATCGAACGTGTTTTAGCAGATCCTGCTTGCTTCGAATCTCCATCAGCTTCGCCATAAAATCCTCAAGCGAGTTTGGCTCGTACAGAAAGCCAGTCTTTCCGTGTTCGATCAGCTCGGGGATGCCGGTTATCGCGGGCGCAAGCACCACTCGCTCTATCGCCATTGCTTCCATCGCGGCCAGAGGAATGCCTTCGCTGCGGCTGGTAAACACCACAACGTCGGCGTCGCCGTAGAGTTCTGGCAAACTCTCGCGTGGAACCTGCCCGCACAATTGAACTCGCCCTTCCAAGCCAAGCTTGCGAATCAGCGCCTGCAATCTCTCGTGCTCCTCGCCATCTCCCGCGATCGTGCACTTAGATTCCACGCCGGCTTTTGCGAGCGAGTCACAAGCGCGCAGCAGGAATTCGTGGTTCTTGACAGGGTGCAATCGTCCGACGCTGAGAATTGAAAATGCGTCATCCGCTATGTTTTTTTGCGACGGTCGCCAGGAATCGCAATCCACCCCCAGCCGATGCACAAGAATTTTGTCAGGATCAACACCGGGGTAGTGTCCTCTGATGCAACTGCGGTTGAACTCCGAGATAGTTACGCAGAACTGGCAATTCGCAAGCTTCGAGTCGATGTAGTCGGCACGCACCAGCAGGTCGGAACCGTGCAACGTGAGGCTGAAGGTCACGTTCAGAAATCGCGCCGCAACCATGCCGGCCCATGCTGAAAAATATCCATGATGAATGTGGATATGCCCCACGCCTTCTTTCCTGAGGCATACGGCAACGTAGGCCCCCAGATAGGTATGTGCAAGGGTTCGCATGCGCCGCAATAGGGGCTCTGGCCCTGTTGCGGCCCTGCGAAAAAGATCAAAGATCAGGTGAAGCTTTAGGAGTAAAACAGCGAGCGCCTCTATGGCGTGGGTCACTTTTTGGGGGAAAAGATAGAGCGTTTCTGCCCGGAAGTTTTCGAGTTCCGATGGACTGTTCGCCGGACGACGAAAGCTGCAGCAAAGAATCCTTTGGCCCTGTCGGCGCAGTTCTCGAATCTCTTCCCAGACATACGGCTCACCCGGTTCCGGAAAACTGTTCGCGAGATAAGCGACCGTCTTCATGCGAATGTCCTGCCTCTCACCAGGGGCAGTGCACGTGGTTCCACTCTTTGCTGTGCGGCAAGAATTCCCGCACTCGTGAACAAAAGCGCATTCACAAATTGATAGTTCATAACCACCGCGCTTGCGTTCACCAGATAAACGAGGAGCAGCGCCGGCCAGAGCTTGTGAAAATGTCTGTTTGTAAACGGATCGTCGCTTTCTGAAATTTGGTATCTGCGCAGCCGAAACAGGCAAACGATCAGCCAGGCATAGAGAGCCAGTCCTAAGACGCCTCGATGCACCGCCAGTTCCAGGAACGTGTTGTGAAAAACATAGTATTCCGGTCGAAAACTACTCACACGTTTTTCAATTTCCGGCTGCACGCTCCAGTCGTTCCCCCACCCGAAGACAGGTTTTTCAGTGAACATCTGCCAACCGGCCTCATACATTTCTGTCCTGAAATCTACCGGCGAGCGGTCGAGCAGGCGCTCAGCAAACGAGGCGCTGTCCGTCTGAAAAACGAACAGTGCCCCCGCACATAGAACGGCCAAAGCACACATACCGAGCGCAGCTTTGCGGACTCTGGTGGAGTGTGAAACAAACACGAGCAAGAAAACCGACATCACTGTTGCAAGCCATACTGCTCGCGTTTTCGTGGCCAGCAACGCAAGTGGAACAGCGAGAAATAAGAAGCAGGCCAGAGTGAAAGGCAGCCTCCTTCTTCTGAACGCATCGATCGCAATTAATCCCAACAGGTTCAAACAGACGCCATTTGCGACGGCCTGCAGAAAAGGCCCTCTCGCACGGTCAGCGTGGATCCCGATCGATTCGTCGTTGATATAGTGCGGAAGAATGTACGAATTTGCACCCGCGAGAGAGAGAACTGAAACCAGAGTGAGATACACCAAGACCAGCAGCGAGAAGGTTTCAAGCCTTCTAAGCGAGTGTTGGTCTCGAAAAACCAGCCCCGCAATATGAAAACAGACGAATGGAACAATCCACTTGGCAACGAAAAGGCTCCAGACCTGCGGTTCGTATGGTTGCGTGACCGCCTCCAGGAATCCGAGTGCCAGAAGCGCGCAGAGCGGCCATGTCGCGGCAAAAACCTTCGGCCGATCCCGGCGTACACACGTCTCAATGCTGACAAGAACTACCAACGCGACCAGCCCTACGCGATCGAAAGGAAAACATTTCAGGTCGGGAGGCCGAAACAGCATCGCGGTCAGCGTGAGCAAATAAATCAGCGCCGGCGCGCTGATGAGGACATGCAGCAACTTTATTGGGAATGACAGAATGTCGAGTGCGGCGGCGCGCGAAACCGAGGAAGGAGAAACGGCGGAACTCATACCCCAGTCCCTTCCAGCACTACGAGAATTGTCCGCCACAAAATCTTCAGGTCCAGCCACAAGCTCCAGCGTTTGATGTAGTCGACATCAAGCGCTACATTGCGCTCGAACGAAGGGTCTTGCCGCGCCATCACCTGCCACAATCCAGTAATTCCAGGAACGAAATCCAATCTCTGCATGTGATGGACGTGGTACCGGTTAACGTCGTCGACGGGATGCGGCCGCGGACCAACCAGGCTCATGTCTCCCACGAGAACATTCCAGAGTTGGGGCAACTCATCCAGGCTGTACCGGCGCAGGAAGCCGCCAATGCGAGTTACGCGCGGGTCGTCTCGCAATTTGAAGGATGCGCCATCGCGCTCGTTCCGGGAGCGTAGCTTGTCTTTTACAGCATCTGCGTCCTGGATCATGGTGCGGAACTTGTAGCAGCGGAAATGGCGCTTCTTGCGGCCGATGCGCATCGCTCGATAGAGCGCCGGGCCAGGAGTATCCAGCTTGATAAGCGCGGCGATCGCGATAAAGAGCGGGGCCGACAAAATAAGTCCGAGCCACGCAACGCAAATATCTAACAGCCGCTTTACCGCCAGCATGTATTCCGGCACACGATGGTCGCGAACTCGGAACCACGGAATTCCTCCCACGGTTTCAATCTGCATGCCGCTTGCGAAGGCGGGAATCTCAGGCGCAAAACGTATATCCAATCGATTGCGACGTGCTTCTTCAACCGTGACCTGGGCGATTACCGGATCGTCGCTTGCGATAACAATTTCGTCTATGAATTCCTCGCGCGCGATTCGACCCAGCATTGCGGGCCCGTAGATGTTGCGCAAATGATTCTCGGCGATGACGCCCTTCAGCATCCGGTCAGAGTCCGGGTCGCGGCGGATTGCGTCGATGATCTTCTGCGCGCGCGCCCCACTGCCGACAACTAATATGTGTTTTGACTTGATCTCTCTGCGAAGGGACCGTTCGAGCCACTTCCGAATCGCCACCAGAAGACTACTTCCCACGCCGAAGGCGAACAACGCGAGTACCGACGGCAAACTCAAATGCTGCGACGCAATGCTGGCCAGAACCGACGCGACCAGGACAGTACGGGCAAGAGCGCAAGATTCCGCAACGACTCTTCGGCGTAACAGCAAGTAAAGGCCTTCGATCTGGGCAAAGATCAGGAACGATGCTATGTAAACCGCCAGTTCTCGCCATCCCAATCCCGACATCTGGTTGGTAGATAAGAAAGCCTTCACACCAGCAAAGGCCGACACAATCAATACAAAGTCCAGGCTGACTGCAACCACCGTCGCTTGTTCAAACTTCTCCAGATACTTCGGAGTGAGTTCAGCAAGCGTTTCGTTCAACCATGAGCGCTTTTCCTGACCGGGAAAGGGAAGGCTTTTGTCTGCGGTGAGCGTTTCCGTGATCTCAGCACTGGCTGGCACGTTAGAGATTCCTGGAACAAGGCGCGCGAGAGGAGAAACTGGCGGATGCCAATGCCGGTCGGATTTGACGCGGCGTGCTACAGGGAAATCAACGATGTTCGCGGAGTGTGCCATAGGTGATCAAAGACGACGGTAAAGCGATTCCGGGATGGGCAAGGTTCGCTCGTCGAGCACAGTTCCGAGCAAGGTCACTCTCTGACGAATCAACTGCTCCTTCGCCCTCAGCGCGGCTTCTCTCCGTGTTGTATTGGCCCTTACCACCAGCACCGCCGCGTCGCACAGATTGCCGAATAGCGGCAAAGTACTGTCAGTCACACTGGCGGAGAATAAGAAAAATCCAAATGCACCGCGAATCTCTTGCCAGCTCGCACGGCCGTCCCCGGCCGCACTGAGGTCAGCACAAAGAATTTCCGAAGGAATCCGGTGGACACGGTCCGTAACCGATGTTGTATGGGCTCGCCAAACAGGTTGGCCAAAACTCATAGCCGGCTTTTTCACCAGCTTTGTATCTTCCTTATCTGACTCGATGATCCCCACCATTTGCCCAGTGGTTCGGGAAAGTGCAACGGCGATTTGCTCGCAGAGGTTTGAGGCGGTGTGTTCTCGATCGGTGGTTACGAACAGAATCGACTTCCGCTGCCGTTCTCCCGCAAGAAAAAGTTGGTGAATCAGAGAGAATGCCGGATCCGCGACAGAGTTCAAGAGTGCGCCGTCTGCTCGCTGCACCTCCCGAATTGCCGGCTCGGGCTTCGCAACAATGTGCCTCCAGATTTCCGCGCCAACACTCATGAAGCCTCCGCGAGACCTACGCTGCCAGTTTTCGCAGGAAGACACGCGAGCACCGGCGTCCCCAGAACAGCCATCACTTCTTCCGGAGTACGGAAGGATGGATCGATGTAGTCTGCCGCAAACGCCAGCCCTGCGCTGATACCACCGGCGCCAATGACCCAGAGGCAACTCGCCGCCCATAAAGGCCACGCACGTTCTAATGGCGCATGTGGCGCTTCTGCAATGGTGACATTTAACAGCCCGTCTCGATCAAGCGCATCGCCGATCCGGGCTTCCTCTCGTTTGTTCGAATACAGAAGCCACTTGTCTTCGGCGGATTTCAGCTTTTGCTCGAGGTCCTGCTGAATTACGGCACTCTGTTCCAGCCTCAGCGCCTCGGACTGATAAGCTTCTACCTGAGACCTTGCGACTCGTTCCTTCTCGCGCAATGCCGCGAGCTCTACGTCATTCTTGAGCTGTTCAGAGTGCGCCCACTCAAACTCAGGATCGGTTTCGGTCGTTTCATCGCGGAGGGGCTTTTCATCTTCGTCAGCGATTGCCTTCTTGGCCACTGCAATTTGCTCGTCGAGTTCCTGCACCAGACGGTAGGAAGGCTGAAATTTCGTCAGCAATTGAGTACGTTCAAGTTCCAGCTCTAGCAGCTTCGATTTCAATTTGCTCTGCAAGTCGGGATTGTCTGAGTTCCTGACCTGTGCTACCCGCCGTTCTGGGATTTTCCGCAGCTTCGTTTGCAAAGTTTGACTGCGCCGCTGTGCTTCCGCGATTGCAGATTCAAGGCTCAACTCAGAAGCCTGAGCTTCACTCAGCCGTTGCAAAGCGAAATCACGCTGAACTCCTGCGGAGACCACGTGTTCGCGACGCGTGAAGTCAATCAGACTTCCCTGTGCCTCGTTAAGCCGCCGGCGCGCGTCATCGACCTGCGCTTCGAAAAAGCTTTGCTCTCCTGCGGGGCGATGCAGTTCGGCCTGTTTGCTGAGATACGCTTGCGATAGTGATTGCAGCACTGCTGCTGACAACTCTGGGCTACCGGAGGCGTACGAAACTGTGATCAAACGGGACTTGCGGACCGGCTGGACTTCAAGTTTGGTGGCGAGACGAAGCACGGCTTTGTCGGCAAGTTCGTCCTGGTTTTCTCCCACAACCTTCGAGGTCCAGGTTGGCCGGGCGAGACCGCTTTGAAGCACTACCTGCCGGAGAACGTCCCGGTCACGCAGCAATTCGGCTTCGGAGTTCAACTGTTCCTCGGTGATCTCGTCATGTTCGAAGGCAGGCGACGGGCTCGGGGTAGGCGTCACCGCGGGATCGATCCTTCCGCGGCGGACCAGTATCTTCATCTCGGATTTGTAAGAAGGAAATAGCGCCGAATACAGAATTCCCGCCGCGGCAATCGTCAGAAACGAAAACTTAATCAAACGCAAGTGCCGAAAAAAAACCGCCGCCACATCCCGCAAACTCGGTGATTGCAGCGGACGTCTCTCGATTTCGAAAGTATCTTGCATGCTCAAAATTGTGCCGGCGTGAAAAACGTACTCAGGCTCGCAACCGGTAGAAATTTTCGAATCTTCGAAATCTTGTTCTGCGGGACGAACAGCATGTCGCCCGGCTTGAGTTCCAGGTCTTCTTCCAAATTGCGGGAAGCCAGCATGGCTTTCAAATTCACGATGTGGCTCTCGACGACTCCATCGCTAATCTTCCGGAAGAGCACGACCTGAGAATGTTTGGCCTGCTCCGTGAAGCCGCCTGCAATGGCTATTGCCTCGGAGAGAGTCGTGGGGGAACGCAGCTCGTACTTCCCCGGACGCCCGACCTGACCTCCAGCCACAAAGAAAGGATGATCGAAGTCCTTCAAAACCACGCTGATCTCCGGGTCACGCAGTATGCCGGCGTAAGCGCCGCGAAGCGAGTCTGCGAATTCGGGAATGCTCAAGCCCTCTGCCGCCAGGCTGCCTATTGACGTGAGCGTCACAAATCCGTCGGGAAGAATAGTTACCGTTTGGTCGAACTCGGGCGAGAATGTGAACTTGATTTCGACTACATCGCTCTTGCGCAGCCGGTACAGCGGATGGCGTGCCCCCGTCAAGGCCGGACCCCCAACTTCAGGACCCCTCGTGCCATCCACTGCATTGGCTGCGGTGAGACGTACTTCCGGCGTGTGTTGGCCGTGGGCGACCGGCAAGGATGCTGCCAGAATCGCAAGCAAGAACGCCCGAACTGCACCGGTTAACGTCATCAGATCTGGCGCGAGTGGGTGACGCGCCGCGCTCGACAACTTAGCTCGATCGAATCCGCTCAACAAGCCGTGGAAAGTACAGGGCACGAAAGTAGCTAGGGCTGCTG
>DAIPJJ010000183.1:0-8430 GCA_036770325.1 Terriglobales bacterium | reverse complement strand
ACCCAAGCTGATCGCGTAGATAAAACTCCAGCCGCTCGCGGAAGAATGCTCCAATCGCATCCTTATTACTAAGATTCCGCGCGAACTTCTTCTCCGCCTCACTTCCGCGATACGTCTCTCGCGCCAACTCGAACACATCACCCACCTTCACCGTCAGCTTGTGCTCGGCAATGGTCTTCACGATTCCGTTCGCCTGACGCCGCAGCGCAAAGGGATCTTTCGATCCCGTCGGTTGCAGACCCAGGGCGAACATTCCCGCGATCGTGTCTGCCTTGTCGGCAATTGAAAGCACTGCGCCCTCAACTTTGGCCGGAACTGCATCGTCCGCCGACTCCGGCCTGTATTGGTCGTAAATTGTCTGCGCGATTGCCTGTCGCGTCTCCTCCGGCATTATCCGATCGAGCACCTGTACGCGCGCATACAGTCCGCCAACAATTCCTTGCAGTTCGGTGAACTCCTTTACCAGCTCCGTCGTGAGGTCCGTCTTCGCCAGGCACGCCGCCTTGTGCACCACGCCAGGCCGTACCTCTAAGCCGTTCTGCCGGATTGTTTCGCAAATCCAACTGCACAGGCGCTGCACGCGCATTGTTTTCTCGTAGTAGCTGCCGAGATCTTTCTGGAACGTGACATTCTTCAGCCATGGGAGCCGTTCCCGCAGCGGATGCTTCTGGTCCGTGTCCCAGAAAAACCGGGCATCGTTGAACCGCGCCCGCAGCACGCGCTCATTTCCGTGCCGGATCAGCCCCTGCGGATCACCATCCGTATTCAACACCGCAAGGAAGTTCGGCAGCAGCTTGCCTTTCGCATCCTCAATCGCGAAATACTTCTGATGATCGCGCATTACCGTGACCAGCACTTCTTCCGGCAGTTGTAGAAATTCGCGGTCGAAACTTCCGAGAATCACAGACGGCCACTCCGTGAGGTTGACCACGGTCTCGAGCAGCGCATTGTCGTCGCGCCACCTGGCGCCGGGAATCGTGCGGGTCGCCGCATCCAGAGCCTTGCGAATTTGCGCCTCGCGCTCTGCCCGCCCTAGCACCTTGGCCGCCCGTAACGCCTCTATATAAGGAGCGCCCGCCCGCGCGATACTGACACTCTCGGTGGACAGAATCCGATGTCCCCGCGACTGGCTCCCAGCGCGAATGCCGTCAAACTCCAGCGGCACGATCTGATCATCGATCATTGCCACGACCCACCTCACCGGACGCACAAACCGTTCCGCTGGCTTCCGCCAATACATATTTTTCGGCCAGTAGATCGAAGCAATCTCCCGCGGCAGCAACTCCGCCAATATCTCAGCCGCGCTCCGTCCTTTTTTCGTGATCTTCGCCGAAAGATACTCGCCCTTGGCGGTCGTCACCCGCTCAAGCTGCGAAACTTCTACTCCCGCTTTCTTCGCAAACGCCTGCGCCGCGGGCCCGGGCTGGCCGTCTTTGAACGCGACACTCACCGCCGGCCCATTAATCTGCTCGGTTACGTCCGGCTGCGCAGCAGGAATTCCGCTCGCCTGCACCGCCAGACGACGCGGCGTCTCCAAGCTGGAAATCTCCTGTGCCCCCAACCGCTCCCGCTCCAGCAGCTTCGCCACACGCTCGCGCAGCTCTGCCGACGCCGCATCGATCATACGTGCCGGAATCTCTTCCGTCCCAATCTCAACCAAAAATTCAGCCATATAGATAAGCTTCTATTTTCTCAAATCTCTGCTCCGAGTGCGTGCCCGTCTCACCCGGGTGCCCCATCCTTGTCTCGCGGTTTGTACGAGACAGAGCCGGCCCTGAGCGAAGCCGAAGGGGTGGGGATTTTGATTTCCGCATCGAAACCTCTCGTTTCACCTGATCTTCCCAGCCCCATGTCATTCCGAACAGCTTCAGCTGCGAGGAATCTGCAGTTGATTTGTGGCCAACCTCGTGACGTGAACCGGCAACCAGCGGTGAACGAAACGTCCTCCCCCATACAAACGCGAAACGCCAACAAACGCCAGCAGCTACTCTGTCGCCCCCCATCACTTTGACAACACGCCGTTACCTCACGGCATCTTACCTGCGCTTGGGCATGGCGCGCCTTCGTCTGCTCTGCTGCATCTGGACGCCTACCCTGCAAGCTTCTTACTAAGGAGGCAAACAGAATGAAATCCAAGCGCAGCGCCGAGCCGCAACTTCGTACCTACGAGAACGATCAAGGGGCGCAGGCCCCAGTTACAGAACCAGCAGTTACTACTCTGCCCGCCGCAGATATCAGCATTACAGAACCTGACCTGCACGCTCGCATTCGCGACTTGGCTTATCAACTTTATGTGCAGCGTGGCTGCGTCGACGGTCATGACATAGAAGATTGGCTTGAAGCCGAATCCATCGTCCGCCAGGGGGAGAAGCTTGCCGCCTGAACTTTTAAATAAAGTACAAAAACTACTTACAGGAGCGCATATGCAAACCGGTCACGAACTCTTTGTCCATGGACTTAACGACATGATGGACGCCGAGCACCAGCTCGTCGAAGCCTTGGAGGAACTCGCCAGCGACTCCTCCAATCCGCAACTGAAAAAAGCATTCGAACAGCACCGCGAGGAAACCGAAGGTCAAGTCGAGCGCCTCGAGCAATGCTTCGAGTTACTCGGTGAGGAGCAGGAAGAAACCGAATGTCACGGCATTCGCGGCATTGTCGCCGAGAAGAAATCCTTCTCCGAAGAAGATCCATCCGAGGACCTCATCGACGTCTTCAACGTCGGCGCGGCGATCAAGTCTGAGACTTACGAGATCTGCGAGTACGAGTCACTTATCGACATGGCCCGCGAGATGAAGCACAGCAAAGTGGCCCAGTTACTAAGTCGAAACCTGAAAGAAGAACAAGCCACATTAAAGAAGATGGAGTCCTTCCACAAGAAAATCAAACCCGAGCAGATGATGACTGAAGAGGAAGAAGAACAGGCCGCATCCAGTGAGCGCTCCTCTTCCGGCCGGCGCTCCGGCGCACGCGCTTCCTCGCGAAGCACCAGCAGCCGCCGCAAGCGCGCCGCTTAATGCTGTCCCAACTCACGAGGGTGCCCCGTCCTTGTCTCGCGTTTTCTGCGAGACAGGGCCTGCCCTGAGCGAAGCCGAAGGGGCGGGGAATTTGACTTTGCCCCGCTGGCCCCCTCGGCTGCCACCATCCTCAGCTCCGACCTGTCATTCCGAAGCGCCAGCGGAGCGTGAAGCGAGGAATCCGCTGTTACGGGTGCCCCGTCCTTCGCCGGTTTTGCGAAGGGCGGGAACCTCTTAAAATCTTTGCACACTAAATAATGATGTCATCCCGAACACACGCGCTTGTCGCGTGTGAGAGGGCCTTACGTCTGTCAGCAATCACCGATGTCGTAAATGGGATAAACTCAGGCTCACCGGAAAGATATTTCAATCTTCTTGCAGGTGGGGTGGCCTACCCTTAACGTCGGGGTGCCCCATCCTCGCACGGTCAGCCTCCACTGTCATTCCGAAGCGCCAGCGTAGCGCAAAGCGAGGAATCTGCTGTTACAACTGCCATCGGAAGCGCACCCGCAAGGCTGATATCACGGCACGGCATTCGGTCGTGTCTCCGTGTCTCCGTGGTGACGACTATTCACCCCCACGCACAAAAAAGCCCGCCGTTGTCGGCGAGCCTTTCGGGTTTTCGCGATCCGGCTAGAACAGTAACTTCGCTCCCAGTTCCAATGTGCGTGGATCACGCGCCGTGGTGATCGCGCCAAACGACGACGTATTCGTACTGGTGAAGGAAGTGCAGCAAATCGGGTTCGTGTGGTTAAACGCATTGAATGCTTCAGCCCGGAACTGGAACGTCAACTGTTCCCGGATCTTAACGTTCTTGAACAGGCCGAGATCAGAGCGCCAGAAGCCCGGCAAACGTACTGCTCCGGGGCGGGCCGACGGAATCGTGGTCTGCCCTGCCACCGGCGTCGCAAACGCAGTCGGAGTGAACCAGTGGGCGAACGTGTGCGGCGCGTTAGAATTCGGATCGCTCACTTGATTCGGCCGCAACGAGCAAGGTGACGGCCCAAGGCAGCCTGCGCCAGTCGGATCGAATACTGCCTGGGTAACGTTTCCCGGCAATCCGGTTTGGAAGGTTTGGATTCCGGAAAACTCCCAACCACCTAACACATGACCCAGGAATCCGCGCTGCTCTTTCAGCCACGGCAGGTCCCACACAAAATTCGCGGTTAATACGTGCCGGCGGTCGCCAATCCCAGGTCCGTAGTTGTTATCTCGGAGATGACCCTGTACCGGCATGATGCTACCAGTTGAGCGGTCCGCAACGTAGGTCGTTAGAGCATGGCTCCAGGTATACGAAATATTGATGGTAGTGTTTCCGCTGAACCGCTTTTGGAGTTGCGTTTGCAGCGCATTGTAGTTCTCCGTGTAGATACCCCGGACTGCAGCGCCGCCGGCATACCCAATGTACGGCCTGAGCGCATTCAGCAGGTTCGTGTTCGCGCTGGTCACGCCAACAAAAGCAGGTCCGGATGAGGGATGTTGCGTAAAGCTGATGACATTCGGCCCACTCATGCAAGGCGTCGCGTCGGTACATTGCAAATAAGAATTTTCAGGCGTTTGATTATTGTCGAAGAATCCCGGCAGGTGAATGCCGTTCTGTCCGTAGTAGCCGACATCGAGGAGCCAGTCCGATGGAAACATTTTCTGCACGTCGAGGCTCCACTGCTGCGTGTACGGCGATTTGTAGTTCGTATCCACGCGCGATTGTAGTTGAGTGATGTTCGGAGTGATCCCCGTCGACGGAATCGGCGCTCCGCCAGTCGGGTTCTGCAGCGTCACATTAGTAAACGAAACATTGTTCTGGTATCCGATGCCGTTGAACACATCGTTTTCCGCGTTTCCGAAAATATCGCCACTGTCATAAAACATGCCATATCCGGCACGGATCGATGTTGTGCCCTTTCCGAACGGGTCCCAGGCTACGCCAAATCGAGGAGCGATGGCCAGGTTGTACTCCGGGCCCATTTTGTTTCCCCAGGGAGAAACGTGGCCGGTTACCCCCGATGGAGCCTGCCCAGCGGCGAAGATGTATCCATTGAGCGGATCGTAATTCGGATTGCAGGCGCTGGTTAGAGTTCCAGTTGGACTTTTGGTTACGTCAATGCTGCCAGTTGATGTGATACACGGCGCTTTTGCCGGATCATACGTCGCAGGATCAAAGTTCTGCAGAATTCCGTTTCCTGAATACGGCTGCCTGAAGAACGAATGACGGAAGCCGTACGTAAACGTCAGGTTCGGCTTCATACGCCAGGTATCCTGCGCATAGTATTCGAATTGATTGTCCAGAATGTCGGCGGTCAAATCGAGTGAGCTCTGTGAGAAGGTTCCTACTCGGCCAAGCAGAAAGTTGGCCCAATTCTGCTCGAAGTCTATCGCGCCTGTCTGCAGACCGTTGTTGTTGATCGCGAACGTGCCCTGATTTCCACTACCCGCATTTTCGTGCTTTTCGTAATGGTAGTAAGTGGCGCCAGCCTTAATAGTGTGGTTCCCACTCACCTTGGTGACGTTAACCAGCGCATTGTGGTTGATGTTGAAATCGTTATACGGGCCGAAGGTCTGCGCATTCGCCAGTGTGCCGGTAAAAGTCACATCTGGAACACGACCGAGAACAGTCGAGAAAGGCAGGGCAGTAACAGCATTCGCAACGTCTGGCGAGTTCTTCGCGTTGAGCAGGTTGTTTGGCACGCTTAGGATCGCGCCATAGGAATAGCCATACGCGGGCTCGATCAGGAAGGTGGGACTGAGAGTGATTGTCGCTCGCAGACTGTACTGACGTCCCGGAGAATTGGTGTTGGTAGAACCAATATTGTCGACCGGAATGTTCCTGAACAGACCGCCGGATTCGCGGGTCGGAATTGTGTCTCTTAAAATTTTGCCGCTGAGCGACAGTTTAGAGTTCACAGTGTGATCGATCTTGTATATCTCTTCGTGAAAGTTGAAGACTCCGCGTACGCTTGAGATCAAAGTGAAAGGATTAACCGCGGGATCGTTAGGCTGAGGGTACTTGGAAAAGATGTCTTTAATATAAGCCTGAGCGACCGGATCGATATTTGAGATCGAAGTCCCGGTGGCGGTGCAGTTGTTGCTTGCATCAAATTGCGTGCACACCGGATGCAGGAATTGCCCCGTCAGCATAGCCGCTGTGGGTACCGTCGCTGTTGGATTCGAGAACGTGAGGTTCCGTCTTGCTTCCTCCGAAAAGAAAAAGAACGTCTTATTTCTCTGCTCATAAATCTTCGGGATCCAGACCGGGCCTCCAATGCTGCCGCCGAAATCGTTGTAGCGTAGCAAAGGCGCTCTGTTCGGCAGCCCTTTGTTAAGTTGAGCCTGCTTGTTGAAGTAATTGTTTGCGTTAAAGTCGTCGTTGCGCAGGAACTCATAGAGACTGCCATGCAGGTTGCTGGTGCCTGATTTTGTGATCACATTCACCTGCCCGCTCGCGGCACGGCCATACTCCGGAGCATACTGGCTGCGAATCACTGAGAACTCAGAAATCGCATCTACGCTGGGGAACGATAGCAAAGTCAGTCCCGATCCACGATCGATGTTGTCGAAGCCATCGATCATGTAGTTGTTTTCCTCACGCCGCCCACCATTAATCGAGAAGGTCACCAGGTTCGTGCCTTGAGGAGCAAACGCGCCCACATACAGCGTATCGGCGTTCCCAGCATCGGAAACTCCCGGGACTAGGCTTACCAGTTGCTCCCAGTTGCGCCCGTTGAGCGCCAGCTCTCGAACCTGAGTGCCACTCACCAGGCCCGACGCCTCTACGGATTGCAGATTCACCTGGGCAGCATTGGCTTCCACCGAAACGGTCTGGGAAGAGGAGCCCACACTCAGTGTCGGAAAGAAAGTCAGGTGGCCACCCAGATTGAGCGTAATTCCTGCCTGCTCGTACTTCTGAAACCCCGGAGCATCCACGGTCAGCGCGTAATGACCGACCGGCAGCAGCGGCGCGGAAAACTCTCCCCCAGCCCCGGTCTTTACCGTGCGGATCACGGCGCTCCTGTCCGTGTTAGTAATGGTCACCGTCGCATTTGGCACAACCGCGCCCTGCGGATCCTTAACCGTGCCGGCGATGCTGCCTGTGATTTCCTGCGCGGCGCA
The DNA here is from genome assembly GCA_036770325.1 of Terriglobales bacterium. GTDB lineage: Bacteria > Acidobacteriota > Terriglobia > Terriglobales > Acidobacteriaceae > Gp1-AA145. The sequence goes on along the minus strand of DAIPJJ010000183.1, from coordinate 1,306 downwards.
ACTGATAGCAAAAACTAGACAGAGCACTCCGCAACAAAACACTTTCAATCTCATACTTCCTCCTCATCCCAGTTACAACTCTTGGGTTGTTTTTCCCCTGTTGGTGTTTCCCTTGCTGGCAGCGCGACGGAGATGCTCAGCAGTATTAAATCCGCGCGAAGCAAAAAACCAATGCAATCACGTAGGCCCTTGATTCAAGGCAGTCACTCCTTGCTCGATTCAGCCGTTAGTCGATTGACGATCCTGTACCGGTCACCACGATAAGTCGAGTTCACATACTCGACGGCCTTGCCGTCGCGAAGATATGAAGTCCGAACGAAATTGAACACTGGACTGTTCTTGCCGATTTTCAACAGCCGCGACTCTTCTGCGGTAGCCAGGGCCGCTTCTGCTTCTTCTTCCGTAACCGCAATGTGAATTCCGTAACGTTCCGCCAGTGTCTTGTAAAGCGACGTACGTGGATCGAAGCTCTCCACCAGGTCCGGGCAAAAATCGAGCGGGATGCGACTCCACTCGATCGCCATAGGAATTCCGTTGGCCAGCCTTAATCTTCGTAGGCTGATTACTTTCTCGTTGGTCCTTATCCGCAGGCCCGCGGCAGTCTTGGTGTCCGCCCGCATGACGCCGAAAGACAGCATCTTCGAACTCGGCCGCGATCCGCTGCCACTCATCTCCTGCGTGAACGAAAGAACATTCCGGAAATTCTTTTCCCACTTGATTTGTGAAACGAATGTTCCTTTGCCGCGCTCGCTGTAAAGCACCCCCTGGCTGCACAGCGATTTCACAGCCTGCCGGACGGTCATCCGGCTTACCCTCATTTGGGTGGAGATTTCTTTTTCCGACAAGATCGCCCGGCCGGGCTTGAACGCCCCAGAATGGATCTGCTCCAGCAAGAACTGTTGGATCTGGTAGTACAGCGGAACTACACTTCGCCGATCGAGCACGGTGGAGTTCACTTTTTCGACTCACAAAAGCCAGTTTTGAAAGATGTCTAGACAACTAGGCTTTTTACATCCACGAGCTCACAACCGTCAAGACAAATCTGAACAACTTTCGGAGAGCGCCCCATCCCTGTCATTCCGAAGCGCCAGCGTAGCGCAAAGCGAGGAATCTGCTGTTAGGCGCGGACGGTACCACACAACGCACTGTCATTCCGAAGCGCCAGCGTAGCGTGAAGCGAGGAATCTGCAGTTACGGATGCCCCGTCCTTCGCCGGTTTTGCGAAATGCGGGAACCACTCAAAGTCTTTGCACAGTAAGAATGATGTCATCCCGAACACACGCGCTTGTCGCGTGTGAGAGGGACC
>DAIPJJ010000297.1:0-3046 GCA_036770325.1 Terriglobales bacterium | reverse complement strand
TACTACGTTCCCTATTCCCAACTGGTGTGGGGGGCGCCGACCCTCGTCGTACGCACGCAGGGTGAGCCGATGGCGCTTGCGTCTGCGATTGGAAAAGTAATGCGCGAAATAGATCCGGACGCTCCGCTGTATCAACTACGGACGATGAACGATTACTTGGCACTCGATCTTGGACGCGCTCGTTTCCAAACCGTGTTACTGAGCTTGTTTGCGGGAGTTGCACTATTGCTTACGGCAATCGGGCTTTATGGAGTGATGGCGCAGTCGGTGGCACAGCGTACGCAGGAGATCGGCATACGTATGGCGATGGGCGCAACGCGCGAAAACGTGCGCGCTATGGTTCTACGCAGAGGCACGTTTTTGAGTTTATCGGGGACATTGATCGGTCTGGCTGGGGCATTCGCATTTGCGCGGCTTATCGAGTCGTTGCTCTACGAAATACCGCCGCGCGATCCGATGACGTACGTGAGCGTCTGCGTGATTTTGGGATTGGTGGCCCTGCTGGCAAGTTATCTGCCCGCAGTGCGAGCTACACGCCTCGATCCCATGGTGGCCCTGCGGTACGAGTGAGGAACAACGATGAACGGTTTGGTTCAGGACTTTCGCTACGCGCTTCGGCAATTGCACAAGAGCCCATGGTTCACGTTCGTCGTCATACTCACGCTGGCGCTCGGTATCGGCGCCAATGCGGCCATCTTTACTGTCGTTAATTCGGTTTTGCTCCGCTCACTCCCCTATAAAGATGATGGCCGCCTGGTCGTAGTTCTCCACGACGGACGCAATCCGGTCGCTCCTGCGAACTTCATCGATTGGCAAAAGCAGAACCATGTGTTCAAGAGCATGGGAGCGGCTGAACTATGGAACCCGAATCTTAACTCGGCCGAAAATCCGCAGAAGCTGAATGGACTGCGCATCACTTCAGAAATTCTGCCGATACTCGGCGTGCAGCCGCTAATAGGGCGGGTTTTTCGCCCTGAGGAGCAGGATGCGGGGCGCGATCATGAAGTCGTCCTGAGTTACGGTTTTTGGCAACGCGAATTTGCCGGTGATCGCAATGTTCTAGGGCGATCGATTCTCCTGAATGGAACCGCTTATGTGGTGATTGGCGTGATGCCGAGAGATTTCCGGTTCGCTCCATTTTGGGCGACAAAGTCTGAAATCTGGGCGCCGCTGGCTCTGGGAGAAAGGATTGTCAGCCGTACCGGAAATTCGTTACGGATTTTTGCTCGTCTCAAGGCGGGCGTAACGCTCCCACAAGCGCAATCTGAAATGCGCGACATTGCTGCTCGTTTGGAGAAAGAATATCCCGGGACCAACCGCGACGTGCGGGTCGTCTCGCTTCGCGAGAAAGCAGTTGGCAATGTCCGGTCAGCACTGCTGGTACTTTTTGGGGCGGTTGTATTAGTGCTGCTCATCAGCTGCGCCAACGTTGCCCACTTGTTGCTAGCTCGTTCTGCGGCACGCCAGCGAGAGATCGCCGTACGAGCTGCGCTGGGAGCAATGCCCGCGCGCGTACTCCGGCAATATTTAGTAGAAAGTCTGGTCTTAGCGCTGAGTGGCGGAGCAGCAGGCCTTTTACTCGCGCTTTGGGGAACTCGGTTCCTGGTCAAGTTCGGCCCGCAGCAAATTCCGCAGTTCGCCACGAATTCCGCGGATATCCACGTCTTGTTGTTCGTTCTCATGGTTTCCGTGCTCACTGGGCTTACATTTGGAATACTCCCTGCGCGGAAAGCTTCATTCGCCAATACCAGCGAAGTGCTTAAAGAAGGTCATCGCGGAGCAACCGACGGTCTTCATCGTGGCCGACTACGTAGCTTGCTCGTTACTTCTGAGTTTGCTTTTGCAGTCATCTTGCTGGCCGGCGCTGGACTGATGATTCGCACTTTCGTGGCCATGCGAAACATCGACTCTGGCTTCGATCCGCACAACGTCCTTTCGATGGTAGTGGGTGTGCTCGGGACCAAAGAGGCGAGTTCGGGAAACACAGGGCCGTTCTATGAAGGAGTGCTACAAAGAGTGAATGCGATTCCGGGTGTTAGCTCAGTAAGCGCAATCAATCATCTTCCGCTTGCCGGCGATGTCTGGGGATTCCCATTTCACATTGAGGGGCGAACACTCGAACGGCCAGGTGAAGCTCCGGTTGCAACTTTCCGCGCCATCTTCCCAAATTACTTCCACACCATGGGAATTCCTCTCCTGGGAGGAAGGGATGTATTGGGAACAGACAATGTCAAAGCTCCCAACGTTGTGGTGATCAACGAATTCATGGCGCGTCGATACTGGCCGGGTGAAGATCCTATCGGTAAGCGAATCACTTTCGACGAACAAGCGAAAGATAACTCTTCGTGGTTGACCGTTATTGGCGTCGTGAAAAATACGGTCCGTTCGGATTGGATCAGCCCTCCCGAAGAAGAAGTGTTCGTACCTTATCTACAGTTCCGAAACTACGTGGAGAATCCGTCCGCGCCATTCGCCTATATGACTCTGGTGGTCCGCACTAACAAGGATGCGGCAAGTTTGGCGCCTGCGGTACAGGCTGCGATTCACGCTATCGACCAAACCGTTCCAATTTCCGAAGTGCAAACCATGGAACGAGTAGTCGCAACCGCGACCGGTGATTCGCGATTCTATCTGACTCTTCTTGCCGGGTTCTCTTGCCTCGCATTGGTCCTTGCTGCTGTTGGTATTTACGCGGTCACGAGCTACTTCGTTTCGCGACGGACTCACGAAATCGGGATACGCATGGCGCTGGGTGCGAAAAGGGAGAACGTGCTCCGGCTCGTGATTTCTAGTGCACTGATTGTCGCAACCACTGGGATCGCGATTGGTTTGGGCGGAGCTCTGTTGCTCACGCGTCTGATGTCGGGTCTGCTTTACGGCATCAGGCCTGGGGATCCGACCACGTTCGTAGCGACTGTGATCGTGCTCGCGGTATTGGCCTTTGCTGGGAGCTACATCCCTGCCCGCCGCGCGGCGAAGGTCGATCCCATGGTGGCGCTGAGGTACGAATAAATCGATGCAAGGAATTATGGAGACGCTCTTACAA
>DAIPJJ010000182.1:0-8492 GCA_036770325.1 Terriglobales bacterium | reverse complement strand
GCCATACCAGGTGCGAGTTGATCCGCGTGAGTTCGTTCATCATGACGCGCAGCCATTGCGCACGCGGCGGAATCTCGATGCCCAGCAGCTTCTCGACCGCCAGCACATAGCACAGGTTGTTCGTCATCGGGCAGAGATAGTCGATCCGGTCGGTCAGTGGCACAACCTGGTGATAGAACTTGGCCTCGCAGGTCTTCTCAATTCCCGTGTGCAGGAAGCCGATATCTGGCATCATGCGTACGACGGTTTCGCCGTCGATTTCCAGCAGCACGCGCAACACGCCGTGCGTGGACGGGTGCTGCGGTCCCATGTTCAGGATCATGGTCTTGTCCTGACCGGGTTCTAGCGCGGGAGTGGGGGAGAGATGGGCCATGAAAGAATTTTGTAATTGGGAAATTTGGTAATTGGGTAATTGATCCCGCTTCTCGCAAAGCCGGCGAGGAGTGGGGCACCCACGGATTTTTAATTACAAAATTACCAAATTACTCAATTTACCAATTTATCTGTATCCCTCCACTGGATAGTCTTTGCGCAACGGGTGGCCTTCCCAATTCTCTGGCATCAGCAGGCGGCGTAGATAAGGATGGCCATTAAAACGAATTCCAAATAAATCGAAAACCTCTCGTTCGAAATAATTCGCGCCCGGCCAGACCGAAGTCACGGAATCGAGGGCCGGCGTATCGCCGCTGAGCCGCACTTTCAGACGGACTCGCTCTTTGTTTGGAATCGAGAGCAGGTGATAAATGACCTCAAATCGCGGCTCTGAGGGAAGCCAATCCACGCAGGTGATGTCAGACAAATAATTAAAAGGACAGTTTGCGTCATCGCGCAGCAGGGCGCAGGCTTCGCGGATCGCCTCACGCGCGACGTAGATTGTCATCTCCTCGCGATCGAACTTCACGCCCTGAACTGCTTGCGAATTCCAGCCGATCAGCCGCGCTACCGCCGGGTGTTCTTTCAATTGTTCGACGTCGGTGACTGCGGGAGCAAGCGCCATTTACCGTCCACCTCTTCCCAGGCCGACCAACTCCGGCTCGGACTCGCGTGATGTGGTGCTGGTCCGTGTAGGGTGTGGGCGCCTGGCGTCGGAAATGGTCAGTCCCCAGTCGAGTGCGCCTTTTTTCCAGATGTACCAAAAGCCGACAAGCACGATTCCGATATAGACGAACATCTCGGTGAGACCAAAAACCGCCTGGCCCATCCTCTTCAGATCCTTAAGAATGATGGCCCAGGGATAGAGGAACACTGCTTCCACATCGAACAAAATGAAAAGCATGGCAACCATGTAGAACTTGACGGAGAAACGCTCGCGGGCGTCGCCGATCGGCGTCATGCCACATTCATAAGGAGACAATTTCGCCCGAGTCGGCCGCCGGTAGCCAATAATCCAGGAAAGCAGCACCAATGCGCTGGCCAAAAGTCCTGCCAAAATGAAGTGGATCAGAAGCGGCAGGTAGCGGGCGAAATAATTGTCGGGCATAGGGGGAACTGGAAAAATTCTACCGAGCAACTAAACGTTCTAGATTAGAGTTCGTGAGAAATAGTGTCAAGCGAAGGAGGATGCGAATGGCTATTTCGCTACAGCTTTCTGCGTCGCCAATTCCGCGCGGAACGCCTGCTCCCGTTCGCCCACGTAGTTCTCATACCCCTCTGGATCGATGAACGGATTTTCTGCGCCTTGTTTCAGGCGTGCATATTTGCCTTCCATGTCGTAGTAGTTCCCGTGCGCCCCCAGGAACACGTCGCAATGCAGCGACCGCAAGACCTGGAATCCCTTCTCGTAGTCGCTGGCAATCTCAGGATAAGCAGGGTTGTTCACCAGCTTGTATCCCGGATTCACATTGGGGCTGCCCACAATCACCACGTCGTAGGTCTTTCCACCATTCTGAACTTTCATCGTCCAAGTAGTACAGCCCTTCGTGTGCCCGGGCGTAAGGTGCGCCGTCAGGACAGTTCCACCTAATTCGACCGTATCGCCATCGTGCAGAACGCGGTCGACCTTCGCCGGCGGATAAAAGGTATCCGGTTCGCCGCCGTAAGCAAAATCCTTTCTGCCGCCTGACTCAACCACCGGCACATCCGCGTCCATCACCATGTACTTGGCGTGCGTAAGCTTCTTGATCGCCGCCGCTCCGGCGTTATGATCCCAGTGAGCGTGGCTGATCAGCAGAATCTTGATGTCGCTGAAACGGAATCCCATGCTTTCCACACTCTTCTGAATGGCTGGTATGGACGCTTCCAATCCGGCGTTGATGAGGATGTGTCCTTTAGGCGTCGTCACTAAGTAAATGCCCAGGCTCTTGCTCCCGACGAAGTAGAGATTCGCAATCACGTGGTGAGCTGGAAATGCCTCCAGGTACGCCGAGGAATGAGCATTGGACTGAGATTCCAGCCAGCAACCGGAAAGCAGCACCCCGGTCAGTAGCGACAACCGAAGCAGAGTGTTTTTCTCAGACATGACGAGAGCAGTCAGTGTAGCAACGCTCAAACAGGATGTTGTCGATGACCAGCCCCGGGGGAACCAGTTCGCTAACCCACGATTTGCCAGCAGGTCAACCAGACGTAACCTGCGCACTTCCGTAATCATTGCGTCCCGCCCTGTTTTCGAGCACACTGTTATCTACAAACCTCATGATTTTCGGCTTTAACACCGACATTAAGCACGACGATACCGTCTATCACGTGCAGAGCGAGGCCCGTGAAGGCGAGATGCTGCTGCAAACGCAGGTCTTCGTGCGCGGGCGCTGCATCGGAAAGCGTGCTCAGTCTTACGCCGAACAAGCTTCCGGTTTTACTGATCAGGAAAAGGAACAGCGCCTTCGCGACCAACACCGCCTGGTGCTCGACGCGATCCGCGATGGCGACCTTGAGCGTGTGTTCGACAAGCGCGATACGCCGGAAGCGCTGGCCGCAATCAAGGAGCTCGATATTCAATGGGTGAACTCGGATTCAATTCACTCCGAGGACAAGCTTTCTATGAAGCTACGCGCCACCGAAGCAGGCCAGGGTATTCAAGGAGCGCGGCTTACTGTTAGGCTGGCCCGCAGCAATGCGGCACCGTTTTACACTCAAGTGACGACCGACGGCACAGGCGAAGCAGAGCTCGTGTTTCTGATCGAAGAAGCTTCGCTGCCGGATTCGTCCATCCTCGTGCAAGTCAACTCTGAAGGCCGCACCGCAACCAGGAAATTCCAACTGAAAAAAGTCGGGGTCTAAGAGCAGGTTGCAACAACCTGTATTCGTCTAACGCTAAAACTCACTGATTCTAAATTTGATGAATTGAAGAGGCCGTGGAACAAAGCGGATGCTGAAATTGCCGTGGAAGAGCGACGCTTCAGCGCAAAAAGATCTACGTCAGAGCTACGGCCATGACGAAACTCAGTATCTATTACACTGATCGCTGATGAATGCGCCAGCCCACGCGCTGCTCGAAATGCGCAATGTCCAGGTTGTCCGTGGAAACAAAACTGTTCTGCACGATTTCAACCTGCGCATAAAAGCCGGAGAGCACGTAGCTATTCTCGGCCCCAATGGCTGCGGCAAGTCCACGCTGATTAAGACCATCACGCGCGAGTTGTATCCGGTGGCCCGCCCTGAATCGAGTATCACGATTCTCGGCGAATCTACGTGGAATGTTTTCGATCTGCGTTCGCGGCTGGGAATCGTCTCTAACGACCTGATGGCGTGGTGCACCGGCGAAGCGCTCGGGCGAGACATCGTCATTTCCGGTTTCTTCGCCAGCAATGACGTTTACCCAAACCACCTGGTGACCACTGAATACGTTGAAAAAGCCGAAGCCGTCTTGAGCCTGCTGCAAGTACTGCACCTTGCCGATCGTCCGGTAAGCACAATGTCTTCCGGCGAGGCGCGCCGTGTGCTGATCGCTCGGGCCCTTGTGCATCAACCAAAGGCTTTGCTTTTCGACGAGCCCAGCAATTCACTCGATTTGTTCGCGCGACGGGCGTTGCACCAGACGATGAGCGATCTCGCGCGTTCCGGCATCGGAATCGTGCTCGTTACGCACGATCCCGCCGACGTGATACCCGAAATTGAGCGCATTGTTGTGATGAACAACGGCCGTGTATTTGCCGACGGCCGCAAGGAAGAGGTACTCAGACCGGAGCTGCTTTCCAAGACCTTCGGTGTGGAAGTCGAGATCGCGCGGAGAAACGGGCATTACTATTTTTGGTAAGCAAGCTGAGTCCGACGAGAATGAAACTGACGATCAACGGCGAGTCGCGGGAATTCGACGCGTTGTCAACCATCTCAGAGTTAGTTTCCCAGCTTGGCATGAAGCCGGACCGCGTAGCTGTTGAGCTGAACCGCGATCTCATCCCCCGAGACCGTTGGGCGGAAACCCAACTTTCAGAAGGCGACAAGCTTGAAATCGTCCACTTCGTCGGCGGCGGTGCCTGAGGATCGTTCCCAGCAGTCCAAATTCCAGTAACTCAACTAGTTAACGCTCGCGCGAGATTTCCTGCGCGGTTTCTGCACACTCCACGCTTAAAATGTTTCAAACATTTTGTAAGTAGAACGTTTAAAACGTTCTCGAGTAGAAATGCAGGACGCATTCACATCACAAGACGTAATCCGGCTGACCGGCATCACCGCGCGCCAACTGCAATGGTGGGATGAGCGCGGCATCGTCGTTCCCGTGCGCCACGGGCATCGCAGAATTTATTCGTTCGAAGACCTGACGGAAGTTGCAGTGATCTGCGAGCTCCGGCGCAAAGGATTTTCGTTGCAGCGCATGCGCCGCGTCGTTCGCTTCCTGAAGAAAGAATTCAGTCAGCGCCTGGCTGAAACCGTGAGCGGCTCATCGCAATACCACCTGCTCACCGATGGAAGCGCGCTCTACCTCGAAACATCTCCCCAGCAAATCGTCGATCTTCTGAAGAATTCGCGGCAGCCAATGTTTGCCATTTGTCTCAGCGACACGGTGCGTCAAGTTAAGGCGGTCGTAAGCGGACGCAAACGTCCCGGCCGCTGTGCTCCAGAAAAAGTTCGTTCCATGCGCAAGGCGAAATTGGGTTCGTAGCAGTGGATTTGCCCCAAGGAGGGTGGAATGGTTGCTGAACTCGAAATCCTGAACGAATGGATCCCGGAGCAGATGCAGCCCGGCACGATTTTCGTGCTGGAGAATGCAGGTCACATAGGCGAAAAGGAAGATCCGTACTGGGCCGTACTTTCTTGCCCCGGCTGCGGAACCCTGGGCCTGATTACACGTAAGCAGATCGCCGGATTGCTGGCTGTGATTTGTGGATCAGGAAAGTGCTCGGTGCAATTCTTTATTCGGGACAGCGAAATTGTGATTCGAAAGCCTTCTTAAGAGCCAGTGATCAGGGGCTCGTGATCAGTGGGCAGTAAAAACGTTAAGAATCTTATTGAGAGTACGTCTCCAGCGCTGACCATTGACCACTAGTCACTAGCCACTTTCTTCAACTCCACAGGCACCTGCTCAACAATTTCGATTCCGAATCCTTCAAGTGCCACAACTCTTCGCGGATGGTTTGTCAGCAGTCGAATTCGGTTCAGATTCAGGTCCGACAGAATCTGTGCGCCAATGCCGATCTCGCGCTGTCGCTTTCGCTCACTCTCGGGGAGAGACGGTGAGCTGCGGTCGTGATGGAATGAGACGGCGTTTTTGTCGCCGACTTTCTCGACCGAAAATCCTCTCGCGGATTGATGTAGGTAGATCAGCGCGCCGCGTCCCTCTTCGGCAATCGCTGCAAGGGAACCGTCGAGGGTCTCGCGGCAATCACATCCTGCAGAGCCGAAAACGTCGCCGATCAGGCAATGCGCGTGCATTCTCACCAGCACTGGTTCTGTGCTGTTGGAAATGTCGCCTCGTACAAGCGCAAGGTGCGAATCGCCGCCATCCACTTCGCTCTCATAGGCGATTACGCGGAACTCGCCGTACTTGGTATCAACCAGCGCCTCGCCCACGCGATTTACATACCTCTCGTGCTGCATGCGATAGCGAATCAGTTCCGCAACCGTCAGCATCTTCAACCCGTGAGTCTGGCAAAACTCAATCAGGTCCGGAACCCGCGCCATCGTTCCGTCCTCGCGCATAATCTCGCAAATAATTCCCGCGGGGATGAGTCCTGCCATCCGCGCGAGATCGACTGAGGCTTCGGTCTGTCCGGCTCGAACCAGTACCCCTCCCTTGCGAGCGCGAAGCGGGAAAACATGGCCGGGGCGCGCCAGGTCGGAGGGCCGGGTAGCGGGATCGATCGCCACCTTGATCGTATGTGCCCGGTCGTAGGCTGAAATGCCTGTGGTTACGCCATGTCGCGCGTCGATCGCCTCGCAAAAGGCGGTGCCGTAGTTCGAGGTGTTTTCTGCGCTCATCGGCCCAACGCGCAGATGCTCCAGCCGTTCTTCGGTCAATGTTAGGCAAACGAGCCCACGCCCGAATTTCGCCATAAAGTTGATCGCCTCAGGCGTGACCTTTTCGGCTGCGAGCGTGAGATCGCCTTCATTCTCGCGGTCCTCGTCATCGACGATGACAATCATTCGCCCGGCTCGAAGTTCGTCAAGGGCAGTGCGGACGTCAGTAAATGCAGGCTGGGCTGTCATATGAAAATTGTAGCAATCCTGGTGCAATCCTGAACTAATGCTTTTCGACTAGCTTCTGCTCCAGGCGCGCTTTTACCATCGGCCATTCCGTGTCCAGAATGCTGAAATAAACCGAGTCGCGCTGGCGGCCATCCCAGCACACCATGTGCTTGCGGAGAGTCCCTTCCTCCTTGGCTCCCAGGCGCAGAATGGCATTTCGCGAGCGTTCATTCCTGCTATCGGTTTTCAGTTCCACGCGAAGGCATTTCCATACCTCGAAAGCGTGACGTAGCATGAGGTATTTAGCTTCGGAATTCATTGCCGTCCGCTGCCAGCGGGGGGCAATCCAAGTTGAGCCGATCTCAACTTTGCGGTTTGTCAGGTCCATATTCATAAACCGGGTAGTCCCCACGACCTGATTTGAGTGGCGTTCGAAAGTCGCGAATGGAACCGTCAAGCCCCGCTCCTGCTCCTTCAGAACCATGGCATTAAATTCGCGGAAACTCTCAATCGATTCCAGGCGGTACGGGATCCACTGGAAAAGGTTCTCAAGGTGATCTTTTGCGATCTCCCACAGCATATCCGCGTGCTCGGGCCGAAGTGGTTCGAGCCGCACATGTTTTCCTTCCAGAGAAAATGGCGCAATTGCAGGATGAGTGCTCAATCGGAAAACCCCCAGTCAGGTGGTACGTCTATATTGAATGATTATCTTTGCATCCAGCGCAAGGTTTCGTCATCTGATTGAAAGCAAACAAAATTCTGTGAAGTATACGGATCACGAGCTTTGAGCTAAGGGCTAGGAGCTAGCAGCTAGAAGCTGATTTTATGAAATCGCACTGTATCTCATTCCGGCAGATCCCGCATAGCACCAAACTTTTTCTCGACTATCTCGACTTCGCTACTTCTGTCCGGCAGTTCTATCCGCGCTCGCCCTATTTATTGGAGTGGGCGAAGGATGAGGTTTCGCAGATCCGGTATCCATCAGAGCGACGAGGTCAAATCGCAACAATTCTGGCCCGGCAGAACGCAAAATTCGGCGCCTCGCCTAAAACGCTGGAAAACATCGAGCGTCTTCGCTCCGGCGCGTACGCCGTCGTCACCGGGCAGCAAGTGGGACTCTTCGGTGGTCCGGTCTTCTCAATCTACAAAGCGCTTACCGCTGTCAAGCTGGCTCAGGAAGTAGAAAAACTCGGGATCAATTGTGTGCCGATTTTTTGGCTCGCGACTGAAGACCACGACCTTGCTGAAGTCGATCATCTTCGTATTCCGGATGCGGAGGGTCGCTTGCAAACGATCACCACTGGAGTTCGAGGCAAGGCAGATGCTCCCGTCGGCACAGTAAATTTTGGTCCTGAAATTTCTGAAACCATTTCTCGCACGGCCGAGTTGCTCGGCGAGTCGGAATGGACACAGTTGCTGTCGCAGTGTTACCGGCCGGGCGAAAGCTTCGGATCGGGATTCGCGATGCTTTTTGCACGAGTCTTTGCTGATTTTGGAGTGATTCTGCTGGATGGTGCAGACCCGGAGCTGGATCGTATTGCCGTGCCGCTGTACTCCTCAGCGATTTCCCGCGCGCAGGAAATCACGCAAGCTGTCGTCGCTCGCGGTGCTCAGCTCGAATCGGCGGGGTACCATCAGCAGGTTCGTGTCACTGATTCGTCGACGCTGCTGTTCCTTATTCGCGACGGCGTGCGGACTCCGGTTCAGGCTACGAGCACTGGAGAATTGTCGGCCGGAGAAGAGAAATTTTCGCTGCAGCAACTCTCGGCACTGGCCTCTTCGTCGCCTGAGTTTTTCAGTCCGAATGTCTTGTGCCGGCCGGTGATTCAGGACTACTTACTCCCCACGCTTGCCTATGTTGGCGGCTCTGCCGAGATCGCCTATTTCGCACAAGCCGCTGTGGTTTATGAAAAGCTTGTTGGCAGAGTGAC
>DAIPJJ010000181.1:0-8504 GCA_036770325.1 Terriglobales bacterium | reverse complement strand
ACGTCTTCGCGGAAATCGACCGAGGCCACCCAGAGGCGAACAATTTCCGCACCCATACGCTTGGCGATATCGACCGGATCAACGTCGTTGCCTCGCGACTTCGACATCGCCTGACCTTTTTCATCGAGCGTCCATCCTGGAGTGACAACTCCTTTGAATGGCGCGCTGCCATGCGCGCCCAGCGAACAGAGCAGGGAAGACATGAACCATCCGCGATATTGGTCGCCGCCTTCAAGGTAAACGTCAGAAGGCCAGGGCTGGTTGGCTTCGTTCTTGCTCTCGACCAGATAGCTGCACCCAGATTCGAACCAAACGTCGAGGATGTCGGCTTCCCTTTGAAAAGAAGTTCCGCCACAAGGGCATTTCGCGCCATCGGCGAGATGATCGGCGGCGCTCGTGTACCAGGAGTCAGCGCCGGATTTCGCAAACAGGGCCACCACACGCTTGTTCACTTCGGGATCATTCAACGCCTTGTTGCACTTGGTGCAGACAAATACGGCGATGGGCACTCCCCAGACGCGCTGGCGGGAGATGGTCCAATCCGGGCGGGTAGCAATCATGTTGCTGATTCGCTCTTCGCCCCAAGCTGGATCCCATTTCACTTTCTTGACTTCGTCGAGCGCGCGAGTACGGAATGTTCCGCCGCCCGGCATAGGAGTTTCCATTGAAATGAACCACTGCTCCGTGGCGCGGAAGATCACCGGATTGTGGCAACGCCAGCAATGCGGATACGAGTGCTCAAGTTTCTCTTCATGCAACAGCGCACCGCGGGACTTCAGCAATTCAATGATCGGCTGATTGGCCTTGAATACCTGCAGTCCGTCGTACTCCGGCAGTCCATTGTGAATACGGCCGGCGGCATCGACGTCGCAGGTGGGGTCGAGTTTGTAGCGCTGGCCGGTCATGAAATCTTCAGCTCCGTGCGAGGGAGCCGTATGAACGACGCCGGTGCCGGTGTCCATGGTTACGTAATCGGCGACGACCCCCAGAATCTTGCGCCACTCCCAGGGTAGGAATGGATGATAGAAGTACGTGTGCTCCATCACCTTGCCGGGAAATTTTGCGACGGGAGCCGCATCCGGGAAACCGCATTTTTCGGCAACTGTCTTCGCCAGCCTCTCGGCGACAATGTAGATTCCGTCGGACGCCTCCAGTGCGACGTATTCCTCATCGGGATGAAAGGCCACAGCTAAAGAGGCTGGCAAGGTCCACGGCGTTGTGGTCCAGATGATGGTGAAAATTGGCTTCTCTTTGGTGATACGAACGTCGGCCAGCGCGGGATCGATGGTCCGGGGATCTGATTGCAACCGGTAGCGGACATACACCGCCGGGCTGGTGTGGTTCTCGTACTCCACCTCGGCCTCAGCGAGTGCCGTGCGGTCGTGCATGCACCAATAAACCGGGCGAAGGCCCTTATAAACGAACCCATCTTCAAAAAATTTGTAGAAAGTGGCGAGCACGACCGACTCGTACTCGGGCGTCATGGTCGAGTAAGGCTTGTCAAAGCGGCCGAGGACCCCAATCCGCTTGAACTGTTCCCGCTGAAGATCAAGGTACTTCTGCGCATATTTTCGGCATTCGAGGCGCACATCCACAGGCTGCATCTGCAATTTTTTGCCGCCTAATTGCTGATCGACCTTGATCTCGATGGGCAGGCCATGGCAGTCCCAGCCGGGGATGTAAGGGGCGTCAAAACCGGCCATGTTCTTCGACTTAACGACGAAATCTTTCAGGCACTTGTTGAGCGCATGGCCGAGGTGGAGAGGGCCATTCGCGTAAGGCGGGCCATCGTGTAAAACGTACAATTCATTGCCGCGCCGTGCCTCGCGCAGCCGGTCATAAAGCCGCATCTCCTCCCATCGTTCCAGAATTTTTGGCTCGTTCTGGGGCAGGTTTGCCTTCATGGGAAAAGCAGTTTTAGGCAGGTTGATGGTTGCTTTCAGATCCAATGGGAAAGGGGCTCCAAACGATTGATGAAATTCATTATAGGGAGCTACGGAGAAGGCTGTCTATTCAAGGAGTGGTCGTGCGGCCTACAGTGATCAGCAAAAAGTTTTACATCTTTTCGACCAGGGACTTACGGTTTTGTGCAAGACTTTGTCGGCGGAATTCCGTAAACTCCCTGCCAGGAACCGTGGTCAGCAGAACTTAGCTGTGGGTGTACAATTTCCGCAGGGTTACGTTTCTCGAGAGGCAGCATCTAATCTGGAGTGGTTGGAAGCGTCATTTGGGCCGTGAAGACACGGGCAGCTTTGCAACCGTTTGTGCATGAGATCACCGGGATGTGCAACTTGATCGGGAGACTCATCACCTAAAGAGATTAGAAATTGCGGCCAGCGCTGGTTCCAAAAAAGAGAGCCAGAGACTAGCCTATTAACTTTTGACTCGGGTAACATAATGGCCACCTTGGAATTAAAACCACCGCAAAGTTCCGCACCCGCCGAGCCCGAACTCAATCTGCTCATGCCGAAGAGTTTTGAGCCGGGATTGTGGCACTCGCTTCGCCAGAACTTTCAGGACACGTTCTTCCCAAAGAAGCAGCCACCACTCGTATTGACCTCGAAGCCGGTTCCGGTCAAGGACATTTGGGGCTTCTACGATCACAAAAAGAGCGGAGCCACATTTTCGACGCTCGCGCACATCATCGTCCTAAGCGCGATTCTCATAGGCACCTACTATGCGGGTAAGGCAGTTGTGGAAAAGCCGAAAGAGACCGTGACCCTGGTTGCGCCTACGCTCGATACGCCGGTAATGAAGCCTTCGCGGCAGGAAGTAGCCGGTGGCGGCGGTGGCGGCGACCGCGATAAGTTTCAAGCCCCAAAGGGCAAGATTCCGAAACAGTCGCTGCAGCAGATAACGCCTCCAGCGATTGTGGTCCGCAACGATCATCCGAAGCTTCCTGTGGAAGCCAGCGTTGTCGTTCCCCCCGAGGTAAAGATTCAGGCGAACAATTCGCTGAACCTGGGAAATCCGACTGCCCCAATGCCTTCTGGCCCACCGTCCAATGGAATGGGTTCCGGCGGAGGAATTGGTTCTGGCAGCGGTGGTGGAATCGGCGTAGGGGCCGGCCCAGGCGTTGGTGAAGGACGCGGCGGAGGCATTGGCGGTGGCGTATTCCGCATTGGCGGTGGAGTCAGCGCTCCCAAAGCCATCTACGATCCCGATCCGGAATATTCGGAAGAGGCCCGGAAAGCCAAGTATCAGGGAACTGTTGTTCTCAGCTTGATCGTCGGGGCCGATGGCGTTCCGCGCGACATCAAAGTTGCCCGCAGCGTGGGACTTGGTCTGGACGAAAAAGCTATTGAGACCGTGAAAACGTGGAAGTTCGATCCCGGCACCAAGGATGGGAAGCCGGTCGCGACTTATGCCACCATCGAAGTGGCGTTCCACCTGTACTGATCTGTGTGGGATTTCGCATGGGCCTGACTTCGGTCAGGCCTTTTGATTTTGGCGACTTATTCTTTCAATTCGACATGGGTTAGGTCGCTCATCGTCCGGCCCAGAAACAGCCTACCCAGACGCTGGAATTTCTGGGTTGAATCGGTGACGAAGAATTTTGTCGAACTCTGTTTGGCAGGTTCCGGCTGTTCCTCTTTGAGCAATTTCGAGACAGCCAGCGCAGTTGACTCTGCAGAATCGACGAGCGTAACGCTTCCCGGGACCACTCGTTGGAGGACCGGCTTCAGCAAAGGATAATGAGTGCACCCAAGCAACAGCACGTCGGCCAGGCTGAAGCCATCTGCAAAAGCCTCGCTGAGATAAATTCGAGCAACTTCCTCCGTCACCGCATGGTCGATCCAGCCCTCCTCAACCAGTGGAACCAGGAGCGGGCAAGCTTTTTCGCGGGACTCGATCTCGTGTTTCGCGAGCGCACTTCGATAAGCATGGCTGGAGATCGTGGCGTCCGTTCCAATGACGACAACTTTGCGGTTTCTCGACACTGCCGAAGCCTGTTGCGCTCCGGGCTCAACCACGCCCACCACCTTGACGGAAACGGCAGCTTGAATTTGCGGCAATGCCAGGGCTGTGGCCGTGTTGCAGGCGATCACGAGAAGCTTGGCGCCCTGCTGCTCGAGGAACTGAGCCGCCTCACAGGCGTATTTGGCAACTGTTTCGACCGACTTCGACCCGTAGGGCAGGCGAGCAGTGTCGCCGAAATAGAGGTAATCGGCTTGCGGAACAACTTGCAGAAGGGCCCTGAGGACGGTCAGTCCGCCGAAGCCGGAATCGAAGACGCCGATTTTAATCGCGGGATTCATTCCGGGTTTTGGCTGGTGTCGCTACTTCTTCGTCATCGTGCGAGGAGCAACACCCACCCGGCGGTATTGGCGCTCCGTGGGGGCAGGTCTTCGGATGTCCGAGAAATGCGCAGATCTTGTCCGTGGCTTCGGGCGAGAGGATGTGCTCGAACTTGCAGGCTTGCTGCTCGATCTCGGTTTCGCTGTCCATGGCGAGGCTGTCGGTGAACAGGCGTTCGGCCAGCCGATGGCGACGGATGATATCGCCTGCCCGCTGCCGTCCTTTTTCTGTGAGTTCGACGATCATGCTGCCGTCGCCGATTGAAACGCCGGAAGGTTTAAGAGCGTCATGGCAGGGGTTCACGAACGTTTTGTGATCATGCTGAATCGGGGGGTGCGGCTGAGTTTCTACCAGGCCCAGTTCCCGTAATTTTTCGACCGCCATGCTCACCGGCAGGGCGCCATGCACTTCCATGTGCTCGATCTCGGCAATTTGCTTGTGTTCATCCAAGACCCAGAGTTCTTCGAGCACTTCCTCAAGCTGCTCTTCGTCCGCCATGGCGAAGACTTCCTGGGCCGCAATCTTTCCGTGATGCAGTTCAATTCGGCGATCACCAAGGCGCGCCACGACCGGATCGTGCGTGACCATCACGATGGTGCGTCCCTGCTTGTGCAGATCGCGCAGCAATTCGAGCACGATCTGCTCATTCATCGCGTCAAGGTTCCCCGTGGGCTCGTCTGCGAGGATGATCTTTGGATCGTTAATAAGCGCGCGAGCAATGCAAACACGCTGCTGTTCGCCGCCGGAGAGCTGCGACGGCACATGCCTCGCGCGATCACGAAGCCCTACCCGTGCGAGAGCATCGATCGCTTCCTGCTCGTCCGTCATGCTGTGGAAATACTGCGCAAGCATGACGTTCTCAAGCGCGGTGAGATATGGAATTAAATGGAAATGTTGGAAGATAAAACCGACTTTTTCAGCGCGAACGCGAGTGAGTTCCTTGTTGGAGAGCCGCGCAACATTCTCGTCATCCAGCCAGATTTCGCCGGTGCTGGGACGGTCGAGGCAGCCAATCAGGTTCACCAGGGTTGATTTTCCGGAACCGGACGGGCCCATCACGGCGATCCACTCCCCGGATTCGACGTGCAGCGAGAAGTCATCGAGCGCACGGATTACTCCGCCCGGGGCTTCTGCGCGCGCGGGATAGAACCTGCTGACGTTATTGAGCCGAATCATTACTCGCCTCTCAAGATCATAGCTGGCTGGATTTGGCGCAGCAATCGCAAGGGCAGCAACGTGGCTACCAGGGTTACGGCAAGGCACCCGATGAGGACTGGCGGAAATACATCAAGTCGAGGCGCAACCGGTGCGTGAAAATTAGCGCGGCCGATCCATGCCGCGATGCCAATACCGCTGACGTATCCAAGCAACGCGCCCAGAGAGGCCAGAACCGCGGCTTCGCCAGAAATGAAAAACGCGATCAGCCGGTCGGAGGCGCCAATCGCTTTCATGATTGCAAAATCGCGCCGCCGGTCGAACAGCCAGCCGGTGAGCGTTGCCAGGACACAAAGCGCGGCGGTTGAAATGATGAATGCCGATGACCACAGCAGGGTGGAGCGCGTTTTGTGGAGAATATTGGCTTCGCTCTCGGTCACCTGGCGCACAGGATGAACATCGGCGGCAGGAAATTCCTTCTGCAATGTTGAGAGCAGTGCGCCAACCTCCGCGGATGAACCGTACGCGGAAACTTCAACCACGGATGGTTGTAAGCCAGTCCACGATTCGAAATCCGGCAAGGATATGTACACGCGGCTGTCTTCGCCTGCGCCGGTTTGCAGTGTCCCGGCGGATGAGAGGCTTTGATTTCGAGACTGGTACGAAAGGGTGAAGGAGTGAACGGTGCCGAGAGCTTTCGCGGCACGAACGCCCACTAAAGCCTGTCCAGGCTGGCTCGGCCACGAAGAGACTGACCACCAGGGGTTCAACTTCTTCGCTAGTTCAAAATCCGTTCCCGCAACTACGAGTGATTGTCCGGTCGCGGTGTGCGCGACGGCATAGGCAAAGGGGACGGCGAGCCCGTGTGGGCCAGCGACCGAGCCGATCCGCTGCAGGTCGGAGAGGCTGAAACTTTGGCTGTCCTTCGCTTGAACGATGATATTTGCGCCGAAGCCGCGGAATTCCTTGCGCAGCTTGGCTTCGATATCGACGAACAAATTCAGCATGGCGGTCGCGGCGGCTGCGGCAACGGATATTGCGATCAACGCAGAAATAGCTGTGCGTTTCCGCAACATCGCGGCGCGAAACAGCATTCGCAAAAACATTGGCGTGCCTGTGCTGTGGCGCGATTTCATGCCTCGCCTCGCAAGGCCTGGACAGGGTCATATTTCACTGCGCGCCGGATTGCGGCAGCGCTGCCAAGAAACGTAACTATGATTGCAACCGCGAGTATCAGCGGCAGGAGTACCGGCTGAATGGCGATGGTCGATCCGAAGATTGTTAAACCGAGTTTGCGGGCGAGCGTTGCGCCGGCGCCAAAGCCAATTAGTCCACCTACGCAAGCCAGCAGGATGCATTCCGTACTAAAGATCGCCGAGAGCATGAAGTGACCGCCGCCGAGAGCTTTCATCAAGCCGATTTCCTCGCGTCGCTCAAACATCGCGGTCGCCATCGCGGCGGAAACTGCCAGGCCCGAGGTCAACAGCGCGGCAAAAGTAATCAGCAGCATTAGACCTTCAACGCGCGACAGTATGTTGCCTTCGTTCTGCTGGACTTGGCGGATCTGCTCTGCGTGGGAATGAGGAATTACTTCCTGAATCTGGTAAGCGATCGACTGGGGATAAGCCGAGCAGTACCAGCGGTCGCGGTCAGCAGGGCTGAGAGTGTCGGGATTGCGGCGGGCGAAGGCGTCTTCAGGCTTGGTTCTTGCACTGACGTAGATCCTGCCAACCGCGCCGGGTTCGCCAGCAATGGATTGAGCCAAGGCAAGGGGAGCGATAATCTGCGCGTCTTCCGCCGCTCCGGTGGAGAGAATTCCGGATACTCGACACTGCTTATTGCTGAGGACAACTTGCTGGCCGGTCTTGATGCCGAGTTCGCCTGCGAGCTTTTCGCCTATGAGAACATCGTTCGAATCATCCGCAGGCCAGTTGCCGTCAACTTTCCACCAGGGGAAGGTGCTGCGTGCTCCGGTGGTGAATTCCTCTTTGCCGAACTTCAGAGTCTTCGCGAAATAGGTGCCGAGCAGAGTGGCGTTCTTCGGACCGAGCTCTACGTTCGCGAGAAGTTCGGGAGTGAACGCCGTGATGTTGTTGCGCCAGAAAATTCCTTTGATATTCGGCAGGTCAGATTCGTTTAGATATGCTCCACCAGAAGGCTTCAGATTTACGCTGCCGATCTGGACGTCGAGTGCCGCGTCTTCAGGGGTGACGACAATATTTGCTCCGTAACTGCGCAGTTCGCGACTGATTTTGTCGCCGATGTCGGTCGCAATCGCGATCATGGCCGTCGAGACGGCCGCGCCGAGCGTCACTGCGGCGGCAACCAGCAGCTTGCGGCGGGTCTGGCGCCGGAACGATTCGTAAACGAGTCGGACAAACATGGTTTCAAAGCTCTTACCGCAGAGAGCCCCGAGATCAAATTGAGGCCGCCGAGAAGATCAGCTTCTTACCGCAAAGGCCGCGAAGGAATTCTCGCAAAGATCGCAAAGGCAACTCCCGCTGACGTCCGCGAGGAATTACTTCTGAAATAGCTTCGCGCGAGCGACCAGATCTGCCTCTTCGATCACCACCGCCGCGCCGCTCGATGTCGAGTGTAGCGGAACCGGATTGCATCCCCCCGGAGTACCAACCGACTGCGAGTTGATCGGCGACGCGCAATTTTTGCAGACGAGCCCATTCGGGCCTTTCACAAAGCCGACAGGGCCGCAGATCTCGCATGCATCAAACACCGCAACCACTTTGCCGTCGGGTTTCTGGTAAAGCAGAAAGCGAATTTCGGTGCCATTCTCGCGAGCAGAGAACCGATGAAGATCACCATCCGAGACCTTTGATAACGGAATACTCACCTGACCGTTGGTGAAGCTGACCTCGGTCGCTGGTGAGAGGGCGTTCACGCTCTTGGCATAGATAAATTCGGCAGTGACCAAAACAATGAAGATGAACGAGGTCGCATAGACGCCGACCATCCAGAGGCGCTCGCGGCGGGCGCTCCATAAGGCCTTCCGTCTTTGAGCGGGAGAGTCTGGAAGCGGCTCAGGCTGACGTCGA
>DAIPJJ010000012.1:37556-42991 GCA_036770325.1 Terriglobales bacterium | reverse complement strand
GGCAGTAGTGACGCGCAACCAGGCCGAAGCTATCCTGCAGCATTTTCAGAAGTAGCACCACCGGGAAGGGCACGACTTCAGTCGTGCCGATCAGCGACAATAAAGGAGCGGCTTTAGCCGCTGAGGTTCAGTGACAGTTGTGCTAAATTCGCTAGCCATGCGCTCTCGATTCCACGCCCTCCTCCTCATTGCACTTCTTACCGCCACCGCCTCCGCCCAGGACCGCCACACCGCCCGCTCCATGGTCGTGAGCAAATACGGAATCGTCGCCACGAGCTACGTTCAGGCGTCCCAAGCCGGCACCGAAATCCTGCGCAAAGGTGGTTCGGCGGTTGACGCCGCCATCGCGGCCAACGCCGTCCTCGGCGTCGAAGAGCCCATGATGAACGGAATCGGTGGCGACCTCTTCGCCATTTACTGGGACGAGAAATCCGGCAAGCTCTACGGTCTGAATTCCAGCGGCTGGGCTCCGCAGGCGCTCACGCTTGACCACCTGAAGGCCAAGGGTCTTAAGGAAATTCCTCTGCGTTCGATTGACTCTGTGACTGTCCCAGGCGCAGTTGCAGGATGGAATGCCCTTCACGAACGCTTCGGCAAGCTGTCCTTGAAAGACGTGCTCGCCCCCGCAATCTACTACGCCAGTGAAGGCTTCCCTGCAGGAGAACTCGATTCCGACTACTTCAGCGATGCGCCTCAGGTTTTTGCCAACGATCCCGAGGGCCAACGTACGTATATGCCGAACGGCAAGCCACCCGCACTCGGAGAAGTTTTTCGCAATCCCAATCTCGCGAAAGCGCTCAGCCTGATCGCGAACAACGGGCCGGACGCCTACTACAGAGGCCCAATCGCCCAGGCAATTCTGGCAACGTCACAGGCGCACGGCGGCACGATGGCCGCTGCCGACCTTGCCGACTTCAAGCCGGAATGGGTCGAGCCGATTTCAACCACTTATCGCGGATGGACAGTGTACGAGCTCCCGCCCAACGGTCAGGGCATGGCAGCGCTCGAAATGTTGAACATCATGGAAACCGCACCGGCGTCAGCCGACGGTCCCTCCAGCGTCACGGAACTGCACAAAAAAATCGAGGCCATGAAGCTCGCCTATGCGGATCTCGAGCATTACAACGCTGATCCACGCTTCGCGAAAGTGCCGGTCGCAGGCCTGCTCTCGAAAGACTATGCGAAGCAACGCGCATCTCTCATCAATCCTGCCCACGCCAACTGCGACGTGAGTTACGGCGCACCGCGTAGCGATACGACTTATCTCACCGCCGTCGATCGCGACGGCAACATCGTTTCACTCATCCAGAGCAACTACGAAGGTTTTGGATCAGGAATCACTGTCCAGGGCATGGGATTTGTGCTGCAGGACCGCGGCGCGTTGTTCTCGCTCGATCCCAACTCACCCAACGTGATTGCCCCACACAAGCGCCCATTTCACACCATCATCCCTGCATTCATGCAGCGCGGGGACATTCACATCGGCTTCGGCATCATGGGCGGCGCGAACCAGCCACTGGCCCACGCGCAGTTCGTTTCGAACGTTGTTGACTACGGAATGAACATCCAGCAGGCGCTCGAAGCTCCTCGCTTCACCGTTCACGCCGAACGTGGCTGCCACATAAACATCGAATCGCGCGTCACTCCGGAAGTCCGCGACAAGCTGACCAGCATGGGGCATCTGTTGAATGCGCACGAGGAGTACTCGGACGTGATGGGCCGCGGCAACGCCGTCGTGCATGACTCAAAAACCAACATCAACTATGGCGGATCCGACCCACGCGCCGACGGCTCCGCCGAACCCGAACCGCCGCCATCCTGGCGCTGAAATGACGGTCAGCAGCTAAGTTCTGCACAACAGTGAAACTGCATCCTCATTCATCTCTCAACGCATTCATCGGATTTCTGCGAAGAACCCTCGCGGTTGGTATCAAAGTCGCGATCGAACTAAGCGACAGAACGAAAACGAATACGCTGCCCAGCGTCAGCGCACTAATTGGACGTACTCCGAACAACAGGCTGGAAAGCAGTGGAGTGAGTAAAAGTGACAGGCCGACTCCTGCCACAGTGCCTGACAGTGCGGGGCCCAATCCAGTGCTGGAGGCTAGTCTTACGATGTCGCGGTGCTTGGCTCCGAATGCCATTCGGATCCCGATCTCACGGGTGCGCCGCACAACGGAATTGGCTGTAACAGCGTAGATCCCAATGCCCGCAAGCAACAGCGCGATTCCAGCAAGCGACGCGAACAGAACGGCTATGAATCGACTCTGCGTCCTGGCATCGAGAACGTAGTCACTCATCGGCCTCAACGCTGCGACAGGAAGTTCCCTATCGAGACTGGCCACTTCCTGGCGAACCGACGCGATCAGCGACAAAGGCGAAAATTTTGTTCGCACGACAAGATAGATGTTCTGCCGGGCTGCCATTCGATACGGCAAATAAACCTGGCCTCGTTCCGGCATAGTCAGCGAATGAAAGTCGATATGCTTGATTACTCCAACAACTTCGGCCAAGTCCCTCGAAGACCCCTCGTCATGTTGAGACTCGACATTCACCTGTTTTCCCACTGCGTCTTGCCCGGGCCATAACTGGTTCGCGAGTACGTCGTCGATAATCGCCACCTTGCGTTTTGAGACCTCGTCGGAGGTATCGAAGTTTCTCCCTGAAAGGAACCGTGCTCCGAGACTATTGAAGAAGCCGGCCGAAGCGGCGCGGTGGTCGGCCATCAACGTGTTCTGCTCATTCTTCGGAGCGCGGTCGCGCCACGCGTAGTCGTACCAATTAGGCAGAGAATCATCGAATGGCAGGTGAGAGACGAAGCCAGCTTCGGTCACGTTCGGCATTGTTGAAAGGCGCCGCTGCAGCTCAACCAGGAATTCGCGATTGACCTCGTCGCTGGAATAACGCCTGCCGAGTAACGAGACCCGGAACGTGAGAGTGTTCGCGGGATCGAACCCTGGATTGACCTGCATGATGTGGCGGAATGTCACCATCAGCAAGAGCGAGCACGTCAGGATGATGAACGTCAGCGCCACCTCTCCGGCGACCAGAAATTTTCTAAAAGTCTGTTTGCTCTCTGTGCTGGATCTGGAGGTTTGACGAAGTAATGAAGCCAGGTTCGCCTCACGCGCGATTAACGCCGGAGACACACCGAACAAAACACCGCACAGGATCGAGCACAAAACGGCAAAGCACAAAGCAGGAAGGCTGAGCGTAATCGATGTATTCCGCGCTATTCCCGCTGGTTGCAGTAACGCAAGCACCCGGAGTATGCCAAACGAAAGCACTTCTCCAGCGGCGCCGCCGATGCAGGAAAGAAGTACGCTTTCCGTGAGTAACTGCCGCATGACTCTTCGGGGTTGCGCCCCAAGCGCGGCCCGCAGCGACACTTCAGTGAGCCGGCCACTTGCCTGAGCCAGGAGAAGAATCGCGAGATTGGCACACACAATCGCAAGCAGTAAACCGGCGCCCCCGAACAATAAAAGCAGTGGAAGCCGTGTGCTTTCGGTAGCGTCCTGCTGCAGCGGAACGATCTGCAGGTGGAGGTCCTGCTCTGAATACTCGCGGAACTCCGCTCGCAATTGTGCAGCGACGCCGTCCAGTTCGGATTGCGCTCGCTCACGGCTCACTCCCGGCCGAAGCGTAGCAATGGTTCTTATGTACTCCTGATCGCGTGCCTGCGCCGCCAGTTCTTCCGGAAACGGCGAGTACACGTCCACCTGCGGTGGCACTGCCGTGCCCTCTGGAAAAAACAACTTAAATCCGGCCGGCAGAATTCCAACAACGGTCAGTGGTTCGCCGTTCAGCAGGATTGCGTGCCCCAAAATTTGAGCATCAGAACCGTAGTGCGTCTTCCACAACTCGTAGCTGAGTATTACAACTCGCGCGCGTCCTTTTCCTTGTTCTTCCGGAAGAAAAAGACGGCCCATTTCGAGCTTTGGCGAGAGCATCGTAAGGAAATTGGAAGTCACCCATCCGAGTTTCACCTGAGCAGGCTGGTTTGTTCCGGTTAGCGCTCCGGTTTGTACCCAGATTCCCGCTACTTGCTCAAAAGCCCGGCTTTTTTCCCGAAGCGATAGAAGCTCGGGACCCGAGGCGGGCGCACGTCCTTCTTTGCCCAGCACGGTCCACAGTACGCAAAGCCGGTCTGCATGCGGATATGGCAATGGCCGCAGCAACACGGCGTAAAGCACGCTGAAAATCGCTGTACTCGCGCCAATACCGATCGCAAGGGTCGCGATTGCGACCAGCGCGAGCAGCGGTTTCCTGGCGAACATTCGGAACGCGTAGCGCACATCCTGACGAATACCGTTCATGTCACCCTCGCCAAATCTCAGTTCTGCAATGCGCGATTCGCCGCGAATTGCTGGATTGGGACCGCCCTACCTTCTCAATCTCAAGTTGGCTACGATTTTTCTCTCAGTAGTATCTCTTCCAGGAACTCAGGGGAGAAGTTTCGCCTGAATTCCTCAGCCCGATTCATCGGAGTCTTCTCGCTTCTCAGCAGTGCGATCTGCACCTCTCGCCGTAGCGACCACTTCGCATGATTGCTCACCAGCACAAACAATTGCTCCGGCGCGCCTCTCTTCATCAGCGCTTGCACCACCAGAGCTTCCGTGAGTTGCGGATTGTCGAGCGCAGGAGAAATGATGCGCGAATCGTTTTCCTGAAGTAATGCAGCCGCGATCCTCCCCGAGGCCCGCCGCGCCAGTGTGATTTTTTCGCCTGCCGGAATCGACTCCAGCCGCACCGCAATCTGGTCTTCCGCCGTCCGCTTGATGTCTGCGGCGACTGCGGGTGTAAGCGTCACCTGCACCAGATCGAACGTGAACATGCGCCTCAGCAGCGGGATTGAAACATGACGAGGTATTCGTGGATGCTCCACTAACCCCAGCAGCACCTTTCGGCTCTTGGACGCGACCGGGCTTCTCGCGAGCTGCGCCAATCTATCAGCGCTTACTTGTGGGTCCTTCAGCAAGGCAAGTGCGGCGTCTTCCGACAACTCGCGAACGGATGCAACGTCCGGTAGTGCCGGACCGCCTTCCGTCGTGCGTGAATTCGTGTCGGCCACGTGGAGACTTCTTATATCAAGTCTTCGAGAGGCTATGTCCGCGCCGGGCCCGCTGCAAAGCCCCTCGTGCCGGATCGAGCGCGCGATCGAGCAAAATGCTTTCCGGAGCCAGCGCGTGTAACTTTTCCGCGAAGCTGCTTCTTACGATTGTGCTGTTCGCAAAAACGCCGCCGTGCGTCGCCACGGGGCAGCTTTTCCCGGCAAATAACTTCTGAATCACAACCTCGGCAGAAGTCGCTAACGCGCGGCCAGCCAGGTCGAGGATATCTCGAGCGACCACATTTCCCTTCTCAGCGCTCGACAGCACGACTGGAAACAGAACCGAAAAATCCGGAGTCGGTGTTGCGTTCACCTGCACGATGAA
>DAIPJJ010000012.1:34124-37456 GCA_036770325.1 Terriglobales bacterium | reverse complement strand
GCCACGCTTGCAATTAAATCCCGCATCACTCCTGCGATTTCAGGTCGCGCTGCGCCCGTGATTCCTCCGCAGGTTCTCGCGATCTGCCGTGGAGAAACTCCCGCCTGCACGCAAGCTTCGTGAATAGCAGCCGATAGTGCGTCCCGGGCGCAAGCTTCCCCAACTTTCTGAACGCGGCAACTGCTGGAAGTCCCGGTGCCTAGCTGAGATGACTCATCACCCAAAATGCAGCGAGTCTTGGTCCCGCCACCGTCGATTCCCAGAAAGAATGGCACCACAGAATTCTAAATGCACCTGCTCACGTCAGGTCACACGTTAACTGAACCACGCATCGCGTCAATCTCACGAACACGTTAAATTTGTACCTTGCAGAAAGACCATCTCAAGAATCGCGCATTCCGTTTCGTGCTCCTGATCGGCGTGGTCAGCTTGTTCGCTGATTTTGTCTACGAGGGGGCGCGTAGCATCAACGGGCCGTATCTCGCCATTCTCGGTGCGAGTGCCACGTTGGTGGGCGTCATCGCTGGACTCGGCGAACTCCTCGGTTACGGCCTGCGCCTGGTGTCTGGTCCATTCAGCGAACGCACGCGGGAGTTTTGGCCGATAACACTGTTCGGCTACGTCGTACAAATGGCCGCGGTGCCGCTGCTGGCGTGGGCGCCCAACTGGCAAACCGCAGGTGCACTGATCGTTCTCGAACGCGTCGGGAAAGCGATCCGCAATCCTCCGCGCGACGTCATGCTTTCGCACGCCTCGAAAGAAATTGGTTTGGGATTCGGTTTCGGCTTGCACGAAGCCATGGACCAGGCCGGAGCTCTCGCCGGTCCGCTCGTACTCGCCTTCATTCTTGCCCGCCACGGATCTTACAGAAACGCGTTCGCCGTTCTGCTCATTCCCGCGATCATCACTCTTTGCGTGCTGGTTGCAGCACGCCTGCTCTACCCCACGCCCGAAGACCTGGAAACACAAATCACGTCCGCGCAATCAGTCAATTTCCCTCGCGCCTTCTGGATCTACCTTACCGGGGCGGCCCTGGTTGCGGCTGGCTTCGCGGATTTCTCGCTCATCGCATTTCATTTTCAAAAATCTTCCATCGTCCCGAGCCTATGGATTCCGGTTTTCTATGCCGTTGCCATGGCGACGAGCGGGGCCGGATCGCTCATCTTCGGCCGCCTGTTTGATCGCACGGGAATTTGGATTCTCGTTCCACTAACGCTCATCTCGGCAGCATCAGCGCCGCTGGTTTTTCTCGGCCACTTCTGGTTCGCGCTGGTCGGAGTTGGGCTATGGGGACTTGGAATGGGCGTCCACGAATCCATCATTCCTGCCGCCGTCGCCACCATGGTTCCGCAGGGGCGCCGCCCATCCGCCTATGGAATTTTTACGGGCAGTTACGGCTTGTTCTGGTTCGTCGGAAGCGTGATCATAGGCCGGCTTTATGAAATTTCTATGGGATGGCTGCTTGCGTTCGTAATCGGCACGCAACTCATCGCTATTCCGATCTTCTTTTCTCTGCGCAAAAGCGACCGCCGCGCATAGCACGCGATCCGACCCTGCAGCTCGTCTAATTCATCACTCCGACATTTCTTGCCCACTGTTATTCCGAAGCGCCAGCGAAGCGTGAAGCGAGGAATCCGCTTTACAGTGTCGAAAAGCGACTGTCATCGGAAGCGCGCCTAAGGCCGGTGTCACGCAAGACAGTCCCGCCCCACCTTCTCCGTGGACTCCGTGTCTCCGTGGTCACGACAACTATTCAAACCCACTGTCATTCCGAAGCGCCAGCGGAGCGTGAAGCGAGGAATCTGCCGTTCCCGTTTGGCCGAGCCGCCCACTCCGCTTATCGCTGCAAGCCGCACCCGCCAAACCCACGACTATAATTACCTACGACCGCGCCAAATCACCACAACCATGTCCCCCAGCTCCACAGAGCCGAGCAATAAGCGCAAACGCCTCATCATTTTTTTAGCGGCTGGAAGCCTGGTGCTCTTCGCGATCCTACTGTCGGAGTCATCCTTCGATCTCCCATTCATCAACCCCAGCACAACCGAGCAGACAGTTTTCCTCGCCGCTCTTTCCGCGCTTGTATTCCTGCTTTTCGTCACGCTCACGTTCGTTCTCGTCCGCAACCTGATCAAGCTTTTTGCAGAACGGCGCCTTGGAGTGCTCGGTTCCAAATTCCGCACGCGCCTGGTAGTTGGCAGCCTGCTGCTTTCCTTCCTGCCGGTCATCGTGATGTTCTGGTTCGCCTACGGGCTGATGAACCGCTCCATCGAGCGCTGGTTCTCAACTCCGGTTGAAGAAGTGCGGCAAGACACCGCGCTGATGTCGCAATTGCTCGCCAAATATGCCGCGCAAAACGCAAGCGCGGAAGCGGAGTCCATTGCCTCTTCGCCTGAAACGCAGCACGCATTCGAAGGACATAGCTTTTCTGCAGTGCTGAGTGAATTTCGCGCCCACCAAACTACTTTGCAGGGTGGATTCGCGATTGCGATCCTCTCGGGGGACGCCCAGGCCAGTTACGGCGCGCCTGCAGAATGGCCGCTGCTTAAACCCAAGATCCCGTTGCCGCCAGCCAACGCGCCGCAGCACCTGAATTGGGACGGGATCGAATATGTCGTGGGCACGGCGCCGGTTGGCGCAACCGGAGAGATTCTGGTCGCGATGCCACTGCCGAAGAATTTTGCCGAGGCGCAAAAGCAACTTGAAGCAAGTCAACAGCGCTATCTGGAGTTGGCAAAAGCCCGGCGCACTGTCCGTCGCACGTATATGGTTTTTTTGTGGTGGATTACCGGAATGGTGCTTTTTGCCAGCATGTGGCTGGCGCTGTATCTTTCGCGGCTGGTGACGCGTCCGGTAGTGGCACTCGCCGAAGCCACTCAGGAGATCTCCCGCGGGAATCTCGATTACCGCGTCGAGGTGCCGGCCGCAGACGAACTCGGCGACCTGGTGCGTTCATTCAACCAGATGGCAGGCGAGCTTTCGACCAGCCGCCGTAAGCTCGAAACCGCCAGCCACGAACTCACTGCGGCTAACTCTGAGCTGGAGCGGCGGCGGCAACACATCGAGACCATACTTGAAAGCATTCCCACTGGCGTACTTTCGCTCGATGCCCAGTTCCGCGTGCAGCACGTCAATCAGGCGCTGCTGCGGATGCTACGGCCGGCTGAGCAGCCCCCGGCTCCGTCTGTATTGATCGGCTCCCATCTGCGGGACCTATTTGCACCTGAAGTATTCGACGAGCTCGAACACCTCTCGCGACGGGCGGATCGCATGGGCACCACCACTACTCAAATGGAATTTACGGTGCAGCGTGCGCCGCTGAATGTCGCGGT